>NZ_JBAEER010000034.1:0-39352 GCF_056207615.1 Candidatus Cryptobacteroides sp.
ATCGAACCTCCTGCTCGTCACTACGCGCCTTGGAAATACTCGTCCTTGAAATTCACGAGATAGACTTTCTCCACTCCTCGGGTGATCGCGGTATACAGCCACCTGAGGTCTTCAGCCATCAATTCATCCTGCCAGAAAGGATTGTCGATGAAGACGCATGACCACTGTCCGCCCTGGGACTTGTGGCAGGTAATGGCATTGGCATATTTGAGCTGGAGGGCATTGAAGAACTTGTCCTCACGCACTGCCTCGTAGCGTTTGCGCTTGGTGTTGATGTGGCTGTAGTCGTCGTTCACGCCCTGGTAGAGCGCCTGCTGCTGATCGTAGGTCAGGGACGCGCTCTCGGAATCGAGGGTATCGAGTATCACCTTCGCGACTATCTCCTGGTTGTCGTAGTCCGGAAGTGCGAGCCTCGCCTCAGCGAAATGCAGTCCATATCTATCCTCGTAGCGCGAAATCTTCATGAGCTTTGCGATATCTCCGTTCGCTATGTACTCGAGTCCCTCAACGTCTTCGACGAACTGATAGCAGTTCTTCACGATCATCAGCTTGTCTCCACGCACCAACCTTTCCTCCTTGTATTGTATGGACGAGCGAATTCCAGCGTTGTATCGGTTTGCACGCTTGTTCGAGCGGCAGAGTACCACCGTCTCGTCCTCGCCGTAGCGCGAATACGCGTCCGAAAGGGCCTCGATCAGCTCACCGCCGGTAATTCTCACGACATCTGGGAATCCATCCGCGATAAGTCCGAGTTCATCGACCGGTATGCTCTCAATGCCCGGAGAATAGCTGAATCCGTCGTCATCGAGCTGGCTCACCTCCGTGATCAATTCCCTCAGGTGGGTTGCATTCCAGAGTATGCCAGACTCACCCTGTTGTCTCACGACGGTCTTCAAGGTCGCGAAGCGCGAGGCGCCGAGCATGGCCATGTAGTCATGGCTGAGCGCAGGGCTCTGCTCCTGACCGATTGGTGGAAGCTGCGCAGTATCGCCCACAAAGATAATCTTGCAGTCAACTCCCCTCCGGACATAGCTCAGAAGGTCTTCCAGGAGATTTCCCGTACCGAAATTCGAAAGAGATTGACCGTTGTTGTCAACTCCGATCAGTGATGCCTCGTCGACGATGAAGAGAGAATTCTTCATCTCGTTTGGGGCAAGCGAGAACTCCCCGAAGCCGTCGCTTCCGAGAGATTTCTGCCTGTATATCTTCTTATGGATGGTATATGCCGGCATGCCCGCAAAGCTTGAAAGCACCTTGGCTGCGCGACCTGTAGGTGCCAGCAGCACGCAGTTGATCTGGAAGAAGTTCAGCGTCCTGATCACCGACGCCAGTGCAGTCGTCTTTCCCGTACCAGCATAGCCGTTGACGACCATGCAATCCTCGTCCGAAGTCACGAATTCGGATATTTCCTTGAAGAGCCTGTCCTGGCATTCTGTAGGATCGAGGCCGAGGTTCTTGACGAATCCGGCATATAGAAACGCGCTTCTTCCCATTATTTAGACCTACCGAGAAGGAGTGAAAGAGACACGAGAATAGGATATATCTCGACACGTCCGAGGAACATGTCCGCAGTGTAGATGAGCTTCGCCACATGAGGCTGGGCCGCGTAGTTGCCTGCGGTTCCGATGGACTCGAGTGCCGGTCCGACATTGCCCACGGAGGCAAGCGAGCCGGAGAATGCCTCAGTGAGGTCGACTCCGATCAGGAGAAGAAGCATGGTCGACAGCACTATGAGCATGATATAAAGGACGATGTAGGTCATGATAGGAAGCACGGTCTCGTCCCTGAGATAGCTTCCGCCGACGCTCACCTGGTTGACCGCCGTAGGGTTGATCTGCTTGCGCATCTGCCTCTTGACGGCGCGGAAGGTAAGGAAGATACGGTCGGCCTTGAGACCTCCAGTGGTTGAACCTGCGCATGCGCACTGGAATCCGGCAATCATGAGCGCCATAGCCGCGAGAGGCGGCACATGGTTCAGGTCGGAGATTGCGAATCCTGTGGTAGTGATGTAGCAGACGATATGGAAATAACCGTCCTCGAACGCCTTGCCCCAGCTTTCGTATCCGCCCTGGAGCTTGAGTGAGAGCGAAAGTATGAGCCCGAGGATGAGTATACAGCAGATGAAATACCTCAGCACAGGGTTCTTCAGCGGCTTGAGAGAGCGAGTGAGCACCACCGAGGCCATGAGGCCGAAATGCATCGCAGCTACGATCATGTAGAACATGACTATGCCGTTGATGAGCTTAGAATCGTAGTATCCGATGGATAGGTTCTTGGTACTGAAACCACCGGTCGCGACATTGCTGAACGCATGGTTGACAGAGTCGAATAAAGGCATTCCAGCGAGGGTGAGGGCGATGGTCTCCGTGACGAAGAGAGTGAGGTAGATGGTCACTATCGTCTTCACCGTGTCGTTGGTACGCATGTGGTACTCATCCCTCGAGAGCGAAGAGAGTTCGAGGTTGGCAAGCCTGAGCTTGACCGCGCTGTCGCCCGGAATCACGAGCAGGAGGAAGACCACGACTCCCAAGCCGCCGATGAAATGGGTCGAAGACCTCCAGAAAAGAAGGCTCCTCGGAAGCGCCTCGATGTCGTTGAGTATGGTCGCACCCGTCGTCGTAAATCCCGAGACGCTCTCAAACCATGCGTTCACGAGAGAGAATTCCCCTCCCCACATGATGTACGGCATCATTCCGAACACGAAGGAGAGAAGCCAGGACAGGAAGATGACCATGTATCCGTCCCTCAGCGTCACGCGCGAGGTCTTCTTCACGAACACGAACGGAAATCCTCCGACGATGAGAGTGATGATGAAGCTTATCAGGAGAGGCTCAAACCCGGAATCCCTGCCGTCAATCAGCGAAACGATGATCGACAGGAACATGAACAGAGCGCTCACGAGAAGCGCCAGTCCGACGAAACGGGATATGGCCTTGATATTCATGGCTACTTGTCCTCCTCCTGCTCAGAGTCGTCTGCCGCGATGTTGTTGCGGAACTTGATTGACCTCTTGAGCTTGATGTTCTCCTCGATGAGTTCGAAGATATTGGAGTTAAGACGCTGGAGTTGATCGTCTCCGTCGAAATTGTAGGTATACCTCTTTCCGTAGCCCTTGTATGCATCCATGCCGCCGAGCATCTTGTAGAGCGGACGGACATAGTTTACGATGAGGAAGAAAAGAAGGAGAGCGATGAGCAGGAGTCCCGCAAGCACGGACACGATTCCAGGGATGATGCTTCGGTAGAAACCCATCTGGAAGGCATCGGCTTTCTCCATGAGGGAGAGATGGACCTGCTCATTGTATGTTTCGAGAACAGAGTTGAACTCGTTGAAGGCCGGCTGGAGGGAGTTGAAGAACCATTCGCGAGAGTCTACGAAGGTAGACCTCACTATGGTCTCGAGGCCCTCGGTCTCGAGTATGTAAGCGTCGAAGGCGCTGCGCAGTTCGTCCAGTACAGGCATTGCCTCCACCGAATAGAACTCGTCGAACACGCGCCTGCAGTCGTCTGCCGCAGCCTGGCGGTCAAAGTTGGTCACCGCCGCCAGAGAATCGGCTGCACCCACGGTCGCAAGAATCTTATGGTTGTAGAGATCAGTCGCGTTGGCGACCTTCTGCGACACGTTGATACAATCGATGCTGTTTCCGATCTGGGCAGTGACATGATCACTCATGCTGCGGTATTCCAGGATGGAGATTACCGCAGTCACGAGCAGGACGACGGCGATTGCACTCAGGCTCAGTATGAGCTTGACGTGCAAGGCCAGACCTCTGTTTTCGAAATTCTCTTCTTTCATTTAGAACTTGAACGAGTCCTTGAGAGCAGTTGTCTTGTTGAATACAGGCTTCTCAGGGGTGCTGTCAGCATCCTTGAAGAAGTAGCCCACGCGCTCGAACTGAACGGCTACGCCGCTGTTGTCCTCGAGCAAAGCAGGCTCTGCATAACCCTTCGCAACCACGAGTGACTCAGGATTGAGGAAGTCCTTGTAGTCCTTGTCCTCAGGAACCTGACTCATGTCGGCGAGGGTGAAGAGACGGTCATAGAGACGAAGCTCGAGTTCCTTGGCATGTGCGGTAGACACCCAGTGGATGGTGCCCTTCACTGAACGCCACTCACCGTTGCCAGGGCGGGTCGAAGGATCGTAAGAGCACTTGAGTTCAACGACTTTGCCGTTCTCGTCCTTGATGACCTCCTCGCACTTGACGATGTAGGTATACTTGAGACGCACCTCACCGTCTGGCTTGAGACGGAAGTATTTCTTAGGAGCATCCTCCATGAAGTCCGCGCGATCGATGAGAAGTTCACCGGTGAACGGAACCTTACGGGTAGCACCTTCCGGAGCTGCAGGATTGAGAGGACAGTCGAACCACTCTACCTTACCTGGCTCCCAGTTGGTGATGGTCACCTTGATAGGATCGTCGGAAACGACCATGTAGCGGTTTGAACGCTCATTGAGGTCCTGACGTACGCACCACTCGAGGAGCTGGATGTCCATGAGCTGATCGCGCTTGCTGACACCGATCTTCTCGCAGAACATCTTGAGCGCCTGTGGGGTGTAGCCGCGACGGCGCACACCGCAGAGGGTAGGCATACGAGGATCGTCCCATCCTGCAACGAGACCCTTCTGCACGAGCTCGAGAAGCTTTCTCTTGCTCATGAGGGTGTAGGTAAGGTTCAGACGGGCGAACTCGTACTGGTGGCTTGGAAATATTCCGAGAGTCTGGATGAACCAGTCATAGAGAGGACGGTGAACGTCGAACTCGAGAGTACAGATCGAATGGGTGATGTTCTCGATAGAGTCGCACTGTCCATGGGTATAGTCGTACATCGGATAGATGCACCACTTGTCACCTGTGCGGTGATGATGTGCATGCTTGATACGGTAGAGGATAGGGTCGCGGAACATCATGTTCGGATGTGCCATGTCGATCTTTGCGCGGAGCACCTTCTCGCCGTCAGCGTACTTTCCTTCGCGCATCTCACGGAAGAGCTTGAGGTTCTCCTCCGGAGTACGGTCGCGATATGGGCTGTTCTTGCCCGGAGTCTCCACTGTACCGCGGCTCTCACGCATCTCTTCCTGGTTCTGGTCATCAACGTATGCCTGGCCGTTCATGATCATCTGCTCTGCCCACTGGTAGAGCTGCTCGAAATAGTCAGATGCGTAGCACTCCTTCTCCCACTGGAAGCCGAGCCACTTGATGTCCTCCTTGATGGCATCTACATACTCGGTATCCTCCTTGGTCGGGTTGGTATCGTCGTAGCGGAGATTGGTCTTTCCATTGTATTTCTGTGCGAGGCCGAAGTTGATGCAAAGGCTCTTCGCGTGTCCCAGATGGAGATAGCCGTTAGGCTCTGGTGGGAAACGGGTAAGAATAGACTCGTACTTGCCGCTGGCAAGGTCTTCCTCAATGATTTCCTCAAGGAAATTAAGCTTCCTGGTTTCTTCTGTCTGGGTATTCAATTCTTCCATAATCGGTCAAAGTATATATAATCAAGCAAATGTACGAATTTTATTGTTATTTTTGCATCGGAAAGGCGACAAAACGCACAGATTCAAGGCAATGAGGGTCGCCTGCTGACTATTAACACACAAAGCTATGGCAAAATCCATGACAGGCTACGGCAAGGCCGAAGCCATCCTCGAGAACGGCAAGATCACCATCGAATTCCGTTCCCTCAACGGCAAGAACGCTGACATCAACATCAAGTCTTCTCTCATCCCTAAGGACAAGGAGCTTGCAATCCGCAAGAAGATCGCAGACTCGCTCCAGCGCGGCACCATCGACATGTTCGTCTCATGGGAGGCAAACGTCGCAGAGAACGCAAAGAAGATCAACCAGGAGCTCGCCCTCGAGTATTTCTCCCAGATCAAAGAACTCGCAGCGGCTATGGGCAAGCCTAACGTAGGCATCAGCGACACCGGCAACGTGATCGAGACCATACTCAGGATGCCTGACGTCATCGATTCAAGAAAGCAGGACATCGTGACCGAGGAAAACTGGCCCATCGTCGAGAAGGCCATCGACGAGGCCCTCGCAGCAATCAACGACTTCCGCGAGAAGGAAGGAAAGATACTCATGGCAGACGTCACCGCCAAGGTCGAAAGCATACTCGCCTCTTCACGCGAAATCGAGAAATACGAGAAGGAACGCACCGACGCAGTAAGGGAGAGAATACTCGCCCGCTTCGATGAGCTCAAGCTCCTGCCAGACCAGCAGAGACTCGAGCAGGAGATGATCTTCTATCTCGAGAAGCTCGACATCAACGAGGAGAGAGTTCGTCTGCGTCAGCACTGCGCATACTATCTCGAGACACTCAACAACGACCCTCTCCCGGGCAAGAAGCTCGGCTTCATCGCCCAGGAAATGGGCCGCGAGATCAACACCACCGGTTCCAAGGCGAACCACACCGAGATCCAGAAGCACGTCACCTCGATGAAGGACGAGCTCGAAAAGATCAAGGAGCAGTCACTCAACATCCTCTAGGCTTCCAAGCAGGAATTTCGCCCGACGACCTGGCACGAACGACAAAAACCGATCGATTCTTGTCGTTCGTGGCAACGAAATCGCTGAAAACGAAGAAAAGCCTGGCACGACGTCCAAAAACAAAGCGTTTTTTGGAGTTCGTGCCAGGCTGTCCGTGATATCCCGCGCTTACGGGAAAAGATTACTTACGTACGTCGAACTTGCCGACAAAGAGTCCCCAGCGATAGTCCTGGACGATGGTGACAGGCTTGCCGTCGAGATCGTTCACTATCCTAGGCTCAGGAAGGTTGGTGTGCGAATGGCCACCGATGATGATGTCGAGGTTACGGCTCTGGGCAGCAAGGCCGCAGTCATTACCATCAGACTGAGGATCACCCTCGTATCCAAGATGAGAGAGCGCAATCACGAGATCGCACTTCTGGTCGTTCTTGAGGTAGTCAGCCCACTTGTTGGTCACTTCTGCAGGGCTGAGATACTTGAGCTTAGCCGCAGTCTCTGCAGCGACCACTGAACGCACGTCACAGAGAAGGCCGATCACTCCGATCTTGAATCCTCCCCTCTTGTAGATTGCGTAAGGCTTCACGCAGTTGTCGAGTTCGAAGCCGCTGAAATCGTAGTTCGCGCAGAGTACGTCACCCTTGACATTGTGCATTCTCCTGGCAAGTTCCTCAAGTCCGTTGTCGAACTCATGGTTTCCGAGAGCCACTGCGTCATAGCCCATGGCATTGAGCAGCTCGACCTCAAGGTCACCGCCGAGCATGGTGAAATATGACGATCCCTGATCGAAGTCGCCGGCGTCGAGAAGCAGCACATTGCGGGCTCCGTCGGCAACACGTACGCTGTCGATGAAGGCAGCACGCTCTATTACGCCGCCGTGGCCATCATCCTCACCACCGCGCTCCGGATCGATGTGGCTGTGGGTATCGTTGGTATGGAGAATGGTAAGCTTCTGTGCTGACGCTTCAGGAGCGAGAGCAAGCATCGCTGCAGAAAGCGCAGCTGCCATGATAATCTTTGCCTTCATCTTAGTTCCTCCTTTCTCCTATTGATACATATCTGTCATCCACCTGTGCGGAGATAGGCCTGCCTGCAGCCTTCTCCTCGGCAAGATAGTCGAGGATCACGTCGATGACGTCAAGCTGGGTATACTTCACGTCGGTCGAGCCCGCAGCAAGGCGCATGTTGTCGCCTGAACCGAGAAGGAAGTCGATGGTCACCATATAGTAGGTACCGTTAGGGTCAATCTCCTTTCCTCCTACGCTCATCGATTCGAGTTCGCCATCCCTTACGACGACCTGTGCACCTGCATAAGGCTGAGGGCGACGTGCCTGACGGGCGAGAAAATCGATGAGAACCTGACCTGGATACTCGACAAGGACGAGTTTGTTGTGGAATGGGAACACCGCCACCATGTCGTCCTTGAGCACGTTGCCGGCCGGAACGTCAGCACGAATACCACCTGAATTGAGCACCGCTATGTCCGCCTTCCTTCCGAAGAGTTTCTCCGCAGACTTGAGCATCACGTCGGTAGCGAAGTTCGCAAGTGGAGAGTTGCCGCCTCGGGTGATCATTCCGTCAGGGCAATATGCGACCACCTGCTTCAGGTCTGCCATCTGAGGCTGGACTGCGAGCAGAGCCTTCACGACACCTGCGGTCGCGCCGCCCTTGTAGACCTTGACGTTAGGTGCGACATATTTCTTTCCCTTGAGGACTCCCAAAGCCTCTTCCACATTGTCCGCGCCCGGATATGTACAGCCTGTGCGGCTGCCATCCATGGACACGCGCGACCATGTGAACTGCTGAGCGCCGGCTGCAACTGAAAGCGCAAGCGCAGCTACCAGAATCAGTAATCTCTTCATATATTATTTCATTCTAAGCCATTTCCAGAGGTCCTTGAAAGAGGACTTCTTACCAAACATGAGGATACCCACCTTATATATCTTCGCAGATACCCAGGCGCCGCCGAGGAAGGTCAGGAAGAGCAAGCCCAGAGAGAGCATGATCTCCCATGTAGCGACACCGTATGGAATGCGGGACAGCATCACTATAGGTGAGGTGAATGGTATCATCGAGCACCACCATACGAGCTGGCTGTCCGGCGAGTTGAAGGCATAGAGGCCTACGAAGAAACCGATCATGAGCGGGATGGTGAGAGGAAGCACGAGCTGCTGGGTGTCTGCCTCGTTGTCTACCGCCGAGCCCACCGCTGCGAAGAGCGAAGCGTAGAGGAGGTAGCCGAGGATGAAGAAGAGCACAAATGCCACGATGAGTTGCACGTAGTTGATGTTCTGGAGGGTCTCGAGCACGGCACCGAGTTCTGAGTGCTCAGAGTCTGCAGCCATCGCTGCCATGGTGGAAGGATCCATCATAGACGAGTCCACGCCTGCCATATCCATCATCTGGGTAGTAGAAGCTGAACTTTCGGCGATCTTGTCGAAACCGACTATGCTGCTGAACGCGCCGACAAGGACTCCGGTGAGCACGACCCAAAGGAAGAACTGGGTCAGCGCGACGAGAGCTACGCCGACGATCTTGCCTATCATGAGCTCGATAGCCTTCACTGAGCTTACGAGCACCTCGACGATACGGCTGGACTTCTCCTCGATGACGCTCTGCATGACGGTACCGGCGAACATGGAAACGAACATGTAGATGATCATTGAGAGGAGCATGGATATGATCATGAACACCTCTGAAGAGGTTTCCTTCTCCTCGCCATCATCATCGATGGTGTATGTGACTATCTGCACGTCGGCCTTGACGTCCTGCATGATCTCCTTGAGTCCTTCGATGTCATACTGCTGGAGCCTGTAGTCCTCCACCGCGTCCTCGATCTGCTTTGTAAGCATCTCCTTGATCTCTACGCTGACTGGCTTTACCGAGTAGGTGGTGACATTGACATTGGCTTCCTTACCCTCACCGTGAGGAGAGATGAGGAGTATTCCGTCGAAGTCCAGATTGTCCATCTGGGCTCTGAGTTCCTCCGCTGAGAGGTGACCGGTGAAGTCCTCGAATGCCACCTGCTTGGTATCCTCGAGCTTGCCGCTCACATAGCCGGACTCATCGACATAGGCGATGGTCTTGTCCTTGCCCTTCGAGAGAGTGAGGATGAGCGCCGGTACACTGCACAGGAGCGCGAAGAGCACCGGAACTACGAAAGTCGTTACAAGGAAGGATTTCTTCTTGACGCGAGTCATGTACTCACGTCCTATGATTACTTTGATTATTCTCAGATTCATGGCTTACTCCCCCTTTACAAGTTTGATGAAAATGTCATTCATGCGAGGCATGAGCTCCTTGAAGGAATTGATGGTCACACCCTTCTCGATATACTGACGGAGAATGGCATTGGCACCCTCGCCAGCCTCGACGACCTCCACATGGCGGCCATCCTGGTCGGTGTACTCTATCTCGACATTGTTGTTGCCGTATTCACGTCTGATGTCCTCAACCTTTCCGGCGAGCACCACGTGAGACTTGTTGAAGAGTGCGATGTTGTCGCAGAGTTCCTCCACCGATTCCATGTTGTGGGTGGAGAGTATGATGGTAGAGCCCTCGTCCTTGAGACGGAGGATCTCCTCACGGATGAGCTGTGCATTTACGGGATCGAAGCCGGAGAACGGCTCGTCGAGTATGAGAAGCTTAGGTTTGTGGACCACGGTGGTGATGAACTGGATCTTCTGGGCCATACCCTTCGAAAGTTCCTCGACCTTCTTGTTCCACCAGCTCTCGATGCCGAACTTCACGAACCACTTCTTGAGCTCGTACGAAGCTTCCTTAGCCGACATGCCCTTGAGCTGGGCAAGGTACATGGCCTGATCGCCGACCTTCATCTTGCGATAAAGGCCTCTCTCCTCAGGAAGGTAGCCGATCTTCTCGACGTCCCTCTGGGTAATAGGCCTGCCATTGAAATAGACTTCTCCATCATTCGGGATGGTGATCCTGTTTATGATTCGGATGAGGGTGGTCTTTCCTGCTCCGTTAGGGCCGAGCAGGCCGAAGATCTGTCCCTGGGGAATCTCCACGGAGACATGGTCCAGTGCGACCTTCTCTCCGAAATTCTTGCAGATGTTCCTGCACTCTATGATATTCATTGTCCTAAATGTTTCTTAATACGGCTGTTAGACGCGCAAAAACCGGAAAAACTACAGTCTTATCCGAGAATTCTTGCGACCAGCTCCACAAGCAGCTCCGCCGGCGTCGCCTCTCCGACGTCACCGCCCTTGCCCTTGTAGTCATATTCCTTGAGCAGCGATATCACTCGCATGCACTTCGTGAGAGGATAGTTCCTAATGGCAGCGTCATACTCCCTGAGGAAGTACGGATTCACGCCGAGCACAGAAGCCTTGGTGCCGTTATCCGCATGAGGATTGCTCATCAGCAGCGCATGGTAGCGCAATATCCTGTTGAAATGTCCGAAAAGCGCACTCACCGCCATAGGCATGGCGAACTTCGGAGATGCGCCGATGTATGCAGCGACCTTCATCGCCTTTGCGGAATTCTTCACCGAAAGCAGGGAGGTGAGCTCGAACACGCTGAACTGCCTGCTGATTCCCACGTTCTTCTCTATGTCGGAAACGGAAATCTCGGTGGTTCCTTCCGGAAGATTCTTGAGCATCTTGTCAGTCTCCACGGCGATCTTCCCCAGATCGGTTCCGGCAGACTCGGCAAGCAGGGCCGCAGCGTCCGGTGCGATGCGGAGGCCGCGTTCCTGATAATAAGAGGATATCCATGAGGACACCTCATAGTCCCTGAGCGCAGTGGACTCGACCACCACGCCGGCCTTTTGCGCACTCTTGTACAGGGCGCGCCTCTTGTCGGCCTTGGCACCCATCATGCAGATGACGAGCACCGTCGATTCGAGAGGATTCTGGCAGTAGAGGGCCAGGTCCTCGATATCTTTCATCATCTGAGCCTCCTTCAGGACCACTAGCTGCCTCTCGGCGAACATCGGGTACCTGCGGGCTGCAGTAATTACGGCGTCGGCATTTACGTCGGCGCCGTAACAGATAGTTTCGTTGAAATCCTTTTCGCTTTCGTCGATACAGTTGGCGATCACGGCGTTGCAGACCATGTCTACGTAGTACGGCTCCTCACCCATGAGGAGGTATACCTGCTGGAACACACCCTTGCGCGCATCCGCGACCAGGGAGCGGCACAGCCTATCTGTATCTGCAAAGCCCTTTGCCATCGTCTACTCTGCTTTCTTCTCCTTGAGCCTTGTAAGTTTTTCCTTGAGGATATCGGCAGACTCATTGATGGCATCCTCGAAGCTCTTGCCATTTCTCTCGACGACCACAGTATTGCCCGGAACGGCAACCAACACCTTGACGGATTTGTTCTGATTGTCACTGATCAGGGACATCGTCACATCTACCGACGTGATTCCATCATAGAACCTTTCGATCTTTGAAAGCTTCTTCTCCACGAATTCGAGCAACTTCTTGTCTGCGTCGAACTTGACTGATTGAATCTTAATCTCCATTGTTACCTCCGTTTTTAGCCCTTGGATGGGCGGTTTCATAAACTTTCTTCAGCTGCGCGATGGAGTTGTGGGTGTAGACCTGCGTAGCCGCGAGGGATGCATGCCCGAGAAGTTCCTTGATCGAATTCAGGTCAGAACCTTCTTCGAGAAGTTCGGTTGCGAGCGTATGTCTGAGAGCATGCGGAGACTTGCGTCCCTTGATGTCCTCGACAGTCCCGAGTTCCGTCTTCACCGCCTTGTCGACAAGCTCAGGATAGAGCCGTCCGCCGGCAGGGGTGATGAGCAGCGGTTCCCCAGGTTGTCGTCCCGACTTCACCATCAGCTCAACTGTTTTCAAATATAATGAAATTTCCTCAAATATGGAACTTACCAAAGGTATTTCTCTCATTTTGTCTCCTTTTCCCGTGACACGCATGACGGCCCTGGAAAAGTCGACGTCGCCTATGTTCAGGGAGATAAGTTCGGCGCGGCGTATGCCCGTGCTGTAGAGCATGGATACTATCATCCTCCTGAGCACATGCCCATAGACCTCTGCAGTCTGGCGGTTCTTTCTTTCGACGAGCGGCACAGCGTCCGGATAGAGACTCAGCACACTGCCGTCCGCGTACATCTTCGTGGATTCGAGATACTTCTCCATCGCGTCCTTGCGATAGAACACGGGAAGCCTCTTCGAGACCTTGGGACGCTTCACCTGAGATACGGGATTATTGAGAAGCAGGTCCTTTGCCATCAGGTATTTACAGAAGCTGCTAAGGACAGAGAGATTCAGGTTAACCGTCCTCGCGCCAAGTCCGTCACCCTTGTCCTTGTCGAGCATGTCAACCTCCCAGTTCCTGATCATGACAGGCTTGAGGGAAGCGACAAGAGCGGCATCATCCTCGCTGCCGGAGGACTTGGCAAAATTCTCCAGCCCCCTCCTGTACACATCCTGAGTGCGGGGTGAGAACCTCTTCACTCCGGCCAGATAATCTATGTATTCGTCTATGAGTCTCATCGCTTAGCCACCAGGCCCTGCTCAGCCGCGAGCTTTCGCATGAATGCGTCCGCAGCCTCGAAATCATTCGGAATGACGCCATCCAGGATGGCATCCTTGACTGCTTCCTTGAGAGACTTGATCCATTCTCCAGGTCCCTTGTCGAACACCTCCATCAGGTAGTCTCCGGTGATCGGATTCTTCCAGTTCCTGATCGCATCCTTCGCCTCAACCTCGACAAGCTTAGACTGGACAAGCTGGAAATTGGCGTGGAGCTGAACCACCTTCTTAGGGTTCTTCGAGGTGATGTCCGCGTTGCAGAGGAGCATGAGGTCGTCGATATCCTCGCCAGCGTCGAAAAGCAGCCTGCGCACAGCAGAATCGGTGACTTCGTCGGTCACGAGCGCTATCGGGCGAAGGTGCAGCCCCACGAGCTTCTGGACATATTTCATCTTCTCATTGAGGGGCATCTTAAGGTATTGGAACACCTTCGGAACCATCCTCGCACCCACCACCTCATGACCATGGAAGGTCCATCCTGTCTGCGGGTCATACCTCTTCGACTGAGGCTTGCCGATATCGTGCAGAAGCGCCGCCCATCTCAGCCATACGTTAGGCTCGGTACGGGGCTTCGTGATGTCCTCGTTCTCCCCTATGATATGGTCCGTGAGCTTACCCTGCGCAATTGCCAGTATCTCGGCTTCGGCTACGTTGTCCACGACCTGAAGAGTATGGGAGAAATTTTCCTTGTGGCCTTTTCCGTCCACGGTCTCAACACCCTTGAGGCTCTCCAACTGCGGGAGTATATACCTGAGCAGACCTGTCTGTTCGAGCAGTCTGAGGCCTATCGAAGGCTTGGGAGTAAGAAGTATCTTGTTGAGTTCCTCAGCGATCCTCTCCTTGGAGAGAATCTCCATCCTGTTGCAGTTCCTCTTGATGGATTCGAGAGATTCCGGGACTATCGTGAATGAATGTTCAGGAGTCGAAAGCTTCGTGGCGAACCTGATTGCGCGGACCATCCTGAGAGGATCATCACTGTATGTGGTATCCGGATCAAGTGGAGTACGGATAATGCCGGCCGCGAGGTCCCTGATTCCGCCGAAAGGATCCACGAGCGCTCCGAAATCCTCCTTCTGGAGACTGAAGGCCATCGCATTGATGGTGAAATCCCTGCGCAGCTGATCTTCCTCGAGAGTTCCGTCCTCGACAATGGGCTTGCGGGAGTCCCTTCTATAGGATTCCTTGCGCGCACCGACGAATTCAATCTCGGTCCCTCTGAACTTGAGCATGGCCGTACCGAAGTTTCGGAACACGGAAACATTGCTGTGGACACGCTCGCCCACTGCCAGCGCGAGATCGATGCCGCTGCCTTCAACGACGATGTCTATGTCCTTGGAAGGCCTCCCGAGGAAGCAGTCACGGACATATCCGCCGATAACGAAGGCACGCACGCCTTTCTCGGCTGCGACTTCGGACACTATAGTGAAAATCCTGTCGTCCAGGAATCCCTGCGTAATGGTCATATTGCCAACATTTCTTCGTAATGAGGTACCTTGTCGAGCATCTTCACGCCCTCCGGGGAGAGTCTCATCATATAGGTCGACTTTCCGTTGGTAATGATGACATAGCTGACGTCCAGCACCATATTGTACCGTATCGTCTGGTCCAGGACCTTGCTGTCCAGCACCACGTCAGGACGCTTGCACTCGACTACGGCAAGAGGCTTCTGCTGACGGTCATATACCAGTATGTCAGCGCGCCATTGCTTGTCCCCGAGCTTCATCCCGACCTCACTCATCATCATATGGGCCGGCACCTTCATGTCATTCTGAAGCACCGATATGAACCACTGGCGAACCCTCTCCTCGGGCGTCAGCGCCACCTCCTTCTTTCGGAGTGGATCCCATATCACCTGCTTCGTTCCCACGCTGCAAAGATAGTCAAAAAAGCCTATTCCTGCTGGAAAACGTTCGTGTAAACTATGCCGTTGTGGGCCTCAGGCTTGACACCCTTGTACTCGAACAGCTGAGGTACGGTCACGAAGGTGAAACCCTGCTCCTTGAGGGCCGGGATGATGATCTCGAGTGCGTCCACGGTATTCTGGTTACCCTCCATATCGTGAAGAAGGATGACGTTTCCGTCCTTAGCAGACTCGATCACTCTGCGTGCGCGCTCCTCCGCGCTGATCTCAGGCACCCAATCCTCGCAACCCTCACCACATATAAAGGTAAGGTCGATCACATCATGCATCTTCTGGTCGACTGCGATATATGGAGGTCTGAAGAAGGTCGGTCTGGTACCGAGGTATCTCTCGATGACTGCAGAGGTTGTATCTATCTCCCACGCTATCTGCTCAGGCGTAAGCATAGGCATGCGCCTGTGTGTCCATGAATGGTTCTCCACGTCGCAGCCCTGGGCCACTGCCCTCTTCATCATCTGTGCAGACTCTTCAGTGATTCGGTTACCGATCACGAAGAAGGACGCAGTCACGTCATGCTCGGCAAGAACGTCGAGCACCTTGGGAGTAGTTACTGTATTAGGACCATCGTCGAAACTGAGTGCGATGATCTTCTCCGGAATCTTTGGTCCACATGCTGCTGCCATAAGCGATACGATTGTAATGAATAATGCTTTTTTCATAAGGTGTATTTGAATTTCAGAACAAAAATATGAAAAAAACCAGAAAAATATTTGGAGATATGAAAATCGTGCCTACCTTTGCAGTGTACTACTTCACTAATACACTACGAAAGATGGTAACAGCATTGGCAATAGGAGTTGCTGCGGCACTCGGGATAATGACAATAATGAACAATTAAGATAAGAAAACCATGATAAAGATCGAAAACCTCAAGTTCAGCTACGGAAAGCTTCCCGTACTTGAAAACATCACGATGAATCTCGAGGAAGGTAAGATATACGGACTCCTCGGAGAGAACGGCGTAGGTAAGACTACCCTCCTCACTCTTCTCTGCGGACTCAAGAACACCCAGGAAGGTGCCATTGACATCGACGGCCAGAAGCCTTACGACAGACAGCCATCCCTCCTTGGCAACCTCTATTTCCTCGCTGACGAGGTGGCTGCCTACCCGGTAAAGGCATCCGAGTTTGCAACGAGATGGGGCAAGTTCTGGCCTAACTTCGACTATGAGAAGTTCCTCAACGTGATGGCAGAGCTCGAGAACGACCCTGAAAAGAGGATGGACAAGATGTCCTTCGGACAGCTCAAGAAGACCCACATCAGCTTCGCACTCGCATGCAACTGCAAGTATCTCTTCATGGACGAGCCGACCAACGGCCTCGACATTCCTTCGAAGGCACAGTTCCGCAAGGCCGTGATGAAGCATACTTCGGACGATGCGACCCTCCTCATCTCGACCCACCAGGTCAGGGACCTCGAGAACATCATCGACCCTATCATCATCCTGGACAAGCGCGACGTACTCCTCAACGCCACTCTCGAGGAAATCTCTGAGAAGCTCTACTTCGACTATGGCACGACCATACTCAACGACACCCTCTACAGCGAAATCATCCCGGGCGGCAGCGTACAGGTAAGAATCAACACCGAGGGAGAGGAAAGCAAGGTCAACATCGAGGCTCTCTTCAACGCAGTGAACAACAACAAGGAACTCATCAAGGGTATTTTCAACAAATAAACGACTACGACCATGAACTCAGATATCTTCAACATCAAGCGCTTCGGCAGCTACCTCGGTTCCGAGATCAGGAATGCCATATCCAAATTCGGATACAGCGGTCTCGCATGCGCCCTTGGATCACTTATAGTATATGTCATGTCCGCCTTTTTCTCGCTGGTGATTGCTCGCCACGGCTGGTACAGCGCTGACATTACCAGCAGGATGTTCTGCTTCATCCTGATCATGGTGGCAGTCCTCATCCAGGCACCGAAAAAGATCTATGGCGGCATAACCGACAAGAAGGAAGGATCGATCTTCCTTACGGTACCGGTATCGACGCTCGAAAAGACTCTCTCGATGATCCTCGTGTCCTGCATCATCGTACCAGGCGTATGTATGGCAGCATATCTTTCAGTAGACGCGTTTCTCTGCCTCTTGGACAAAAACTGCGGCACCAGCGTCATCAGCAGCATGTTCAACGGCCTCGGAAATGCCATAGCAACAATAGCAGACTTCCCAGAGGAGCTCGCTGGAATCAAGGAGCTTTTCAATCCTCTCATCTATCTCGATGACATGATTCAGGTCGGCATGATCTTCCTCCTCGGAAGCATCTTCTTCAAGACAAGCAAGATCTCCAAGACCATACTTTCGCTGATCGCATACGGATTCGCAGCCAGCATGATCATGACTCCGATAATGCTCCATGGTATAAGTCCACTCGATCTGAACATCACCAACGATGCAGAAGCTCTCGAATTCATCAACGAGAAGATGGGATTCATCGGATTCACTCTCAAGCATGCCGCCCTTATCGACACCATCAGCGACGCCATCACATGTCTGCTCCTTGCTACAGGAATCTATTTCAGAGTAAAGACCTTGAAATTCTAGTACCATGGAATTCAACGCCAACAAATCAATATATCTCCAGATATGCGACAGCATATGTGAGAGAGTCCTAGCCGGAGAATTGAAGGACCAGGACAGGATCCAGTCCGTCAGGGAATTCGGTGCGGAGATAGGTGTTAACCCGAACACTGTCGCCAGGAGCTACGAGAAGCTCACTGAAGACGGCATCATCTACAACAAGAGAGGAATAGGCTACTTCATCTGCGATGGTGCCAAGGAGCAGGTCCTTGCCGAGCAGAGAAAGGAATTCCTCGAGGTCGAATGGCCTGCCATCAAGAGAAAGATGGAGCTGCTCGGCCTGTCGGTAGACGAACTCCAGTAGCATTTACGCACGATTTCCTGCGCGATCAGAAAAAATTGCATTCCCGATGCAACGTTATCCCCGGATAGCTCATCTTAATTGGGAATGCACATAACAAGACATATTTCATACATCTTGGCGGCGGTCATATCGTTGACCGCTGCCTTTTCGTGTGCAAAATCAGAGATGGAGCCAAGCATTCCTGATTCAGATGTATTCACAGCGTCCGGAATAGTCCACATCGATGACGCCAACAGCACCAATCCGCCTACGATAAAGGGTATACGAGTGGTGATGAGTGCATACGACGTTCATGACATACTGAAGCTGCGTCCTATAGAGAAGGACACGACCTACACGGACAAGTTTGGAAGGTATGAGGCGTCCCTCGAATTGAAACGCAACCGCTTTTATGACATCCTGGCCGAAGACATCGACGGCATGGAGAACGGCGGTGAGTTCGCACCCTACCTCATGGACAAGATCTATCCGGGAAAGCACAGCAGGCTTGAGAACATCCTGCTCTACATGAAAAGAAAATAACGAAGATTACTCCTGAACTCCAGGATGGCCGTCGGTTTCTCTCCATTCCTTTGGTGAGCAACCGACGATTTTCGTAAACTGTCGGTGGAAGTTCGAACGGTCGCTGAATCCCGAGATCTCGGCAATGACCTGCACAGAGCTGTTCTTATCCTCGAGCAGGAGCTGCTTGGCATCTTCCACCCTGAGCCCAGTCCTCCAGGTCCTGAAATCGATTCCGACCCTCATGGCAAAGTAGAGCTGAAGGAGCTCCTTGCTCGTATTGAGCTCGTCAGCGATCTCTTCCCTACTCTTGTCATACTCGCGATACTTCTTCTCGGCAACCCATTTCGATATGCTTTTCTCGAGACTGGCAAACTCCTTATCCCTGGCGTCACCTTCCTGGGTAAGAGCCTTCTCCCTGATTTCCTGCTGCTTCCTCTGGAACAGAGGCAGTTTCTTGAGATCCTCTCCGGAAAGCGCACTGTGCGCAAACGCGTCGAGCATGATCTTATGTGAACTCAGGAATGATATGTAATTGCTGGTGAAGTACAGCATGAAAAGGCAGTACCAGAACGCGTATATGGCCGTAGAATGAGGAGGAAGGAGGAGATAGACCAGGACGAACGAATCCGCAAGGAGCATGATCCAGAAGCAGAAATGTATCCACCTGAGCTTGTGATCCTCGTCCTCGTCATAATAGTTTGCAAGCTTCTCACGGCTCTTCTTGAAAGTGCGAAGGAAGAGCACCGTGTGCACGACGCACTGCACGGCATGGACGATGATGTACAGGAGCACCGCGATGTTGGTAGCCTTTGACGGGCCTGCGATAAGCAGCTGGGCAAGCACTATCGAAAAGATGGCGATCGCGCCTATGGTCATCTTGAAACCGTCCCTCGAATAGTAATTTTCATCGAGGAGATTGATCAGCGAATATGAGAGTGCAGAAACCGAGACCGCCGTGATGACGACCATCATCATGGTTGCGAATCTCTCGAATGCTGGAAGGTCCGAATGGTGTATGGTGAACCAGAATACTGCGGCACACGCAAGGTAGCAGAGCGCGATGAGGTTCTTGCTTGTACGAAGTCTCTCCGTATACTCGGTGTTCGGGATCTTGATGAGAAGGAGCACCAGCGCGAAGCTTATGCTGCACACCATTCCCGTGAAGAATGATATTTCTATCAGCGAGTTGAGACTTCCTATCATCTAAGTGTCGTCGGTTAAGAATATATAATGTATGGACGACTGCAAAAATAGGGAAAATTTGATTATTTTTGCAAACTGGTTACACTAAAAAACGAACTGAATATGGCAAACAAGCTGACAGGTATGCAGACCCCTTTCTACCTGTACGACATGGACCTTCTCGCAAGGACTGCCCAGGCAGCCCTCGACGCAGCGCGCAAGTATGACATCGAGATCCACTATGCGACGAAGGCAAACGAGAACAAACGCATCATAACATACTTTGCACAGGCAGGCTTCGGCGCTGACTGCATCAGCGGTCCGGAGGTGGCAAACGCGCTCAAGTGTGGCATTCCTGCAGAAAAGATAGTATTCTCCGGCGTCGGCAAGACCGACAGCGAGATGCTCACCGCGCTCAAGGCCGGCATCGGCATGTTCAACGTGGAGAGCGTCCATGAGCTCTATATCCTCAACGCGATCGCCGGCAAGTTCGGACTCGAGGCAAACATCAGCCTCCGCGTGAATCCGAACATCGACGCCCATACCTTCCGTTACATCACCTCAGGCCTCGAGGCAAACAAGTTCGGACTTCCGGACACTGAGTTCGACGATTTCGTGAAGATGCTCGAGAAGTGCCCTAACGTGCATTTCCAGGGCATCCATTTCCACATCGGCTCGCAGATTCCTGACGTGAAGGCCGTTTGCAAGGATGTATGCAAGGTTGCAAACAAGGTCATCGAGTGGTTCGAGGCACACGGCCTCAGCGTAAACAGCGTGAACCTCGGAGGCGGACTCGGAGTGGACTACGAGAATCCTGATGCAAACCCTATCCCTGACTTCGATTCGTGGATGGCAGCTATCGACAAGTACCTCAAGCGCCGTCCGGGCATGAGCGTACACCTCGAGCCAGGCCGTTCGCTCGTCGCGCAGTGCGGAACCCTCTATTCAAGCGTGCTCTTCACCAAGGACACCGCAGCGAAGAGTTTCGTCATCCTAGACGCAGGTATGAACGACATGATACGTCCTGCACTCTATGGTGCATACCACAAGATTGACAATATTTCAGCGGAAGAGCGTCCAGCACTCGAGGCTGACCAGGTCTACGACGTAGTAGGTCCTGTCGGCGAGTCCAGCGACACCTGGGGCAAGGGACGCCGCCTTCCTATGACCGTCCGTGGCGACCTCGTCGCAATACGCAGCGCAGGCGCATACGGTCAGTCAATGTCCAACAGATACAACCTCCGCGCAGAGGCCCAGACCGTCTATTCGGACCGTCTCTGGGACGCTGCCATGAAACCGTCGATACTTTAATCGATACTGAAGAATTATGTTCGAGAACCTCAGCGAAAGATTGGAACGTTCCTTCAAGATCCTCAAGGGTGAAGGAAAGATCAGTGAAATAAACGTAGCGGAAGCCCTCAAGGACATCCGAAGGGCACTCCTTGATGCCGACGTAAGCTACAAGGTGGCAAAGCAGTTCTGCGATGACGTGAAGCAGAAGGCAATAGGTAAGGACGTCCTTACCTCAGTCAAGCCTCAGCAGATGATAGTCAAGATCGTCCACGACGAACTCGCAGCACTCATGGGAAGCGAGGCTTCCGACATAAACATCAAGGGCACTCCTGCAGTGGTTCTCGTAGCCGGTCTCAACGGTTCCGGTAAGACCACCTTCTCTGCCAAGCTTGCCAATCACGTAAGAAGCAAGAGAGGCACCAAGGTACTCCTCGCAGCCTGCGACACCTTCCGTCCAGCCGCAATCGACCAGTTGAAGGTGCTAGGAGAATCAGTCAATGTTCCCGTATACAGCGAGGAGGGCGTAAAGGACCCTATCGCTATCGCGAAGAACGCCATCAGCAAGGCGCGTTCCGAGGGTTACTCAGTAGTGATCGTCGATACTGCCGGCCGACTCGCAGTCGACCAGGAGCTGATGGATGAGATATCTGCTCTCCACAAGGCAGTCACCCCTACCGAGACTCTCTTCGTCGTCGACGCGATGACCGGTCAGGATGCTGTCGAGACCGCCAAGGCATTCAACGACAGGCTCGACTTCGACGGTGTCGTACTCACCAAGATGGACGGTGACACCCGCGGTGGTGCCGCTCTTTCCATCAAGGCAGTCACCGGTAAGCCTATCAAGTTCGTGTCAATGGGCGAGAAGATGGAGGCCCTCGACGTATTCCATCCTTCACGCGCAGCTGACCGTATCCTCGGCATGGGAGACGTCGTTTCCCTCGTGGAGAAGGCTCAGGAGCAGTTCGACGAGAAGGAAGCACGCGAACTCAAGAAGAAACTCGCAAAGGACCAGTTCACCCTCATGGACTTCTACAACCAGATACAGCAGGTCAAGAAGATGGGTGACATCAAGGAACTCGCAGGCATGATCCCGGGTGTCGGTAAGGCCATCAAGGACGTCGACATCGACAATGACAAGGCGTTCAAAGGCATCGAGGCCATCATCATGTCGATGACTCCAGCCGAGCGCGAGCATCCTGAAATCATCAACGGAAGCCGTAGGAAGAGAATTGCCGACGGTTCCGGAACATCTCTCCAGGACGTCAACAAGCTCCTCAAGCAGTTCGAGGGAACACGCAAGGCCATGAAATCCGTCATGGGCGGCAATCTCAAGAACATGATGAGAGGCGGCATGGGCGGACTTCGCCGCTAAGAGGAATGAAGCTCACCGTAGACAAGTACATCCCTTTCCTCGAAGGAGTCTTCGAGCCCTATGCGGAAGTCGTCTACAAGGACGGCAGGGATATATGTGCGGATGACGCTTCTGACTCAGACGCTCTGATAATCAGGACAAGGACCAAATGTGGGGCTCCCCTTCTGGAGGGCTCCAGGGTTTCGATGATCGCGACCGCGACCATCGGCACTGACCATATAGACCTCCCCTGGTGCGCAGACCATGGCATTGAGGTCGCAAACGCTCAAGGCTGTAACGCCGGCGGCGTGATGCAGTATGTGTTCACTGCACTGTATTCACTCGCACAGAAGAAGAATCTCTCACTGGAGGGAAAGACCATCGGCATCGTAGGAGTCGGTCATGTCGGCAGCAAGGTCGAAGCCATGGCCCGTCATCTTGGTTTCGAACTGCTCCTCTGCGACCCTCCGCGTGCTGCGAAGGAAGGTCCGGACGGATTCTGTTCCCTCGACGATCTCCTGTCGAAGGCCGACATCGTCACCATGCACACCTATCTCGACCCGACTACCAGAGGCATGGCAGACGCAGCCTTCTTCGGAAAGATGAAGCAGGGCTCGATCTTCATCAACGCTTCCCGAGGCGAGGTCGTGGTTGACGAGGCTCTCGTCGAGGCTGCTCCGAAATTCAGCGGAATCATCATCGACACATGGAACGGAGAACCGGAGATAAGCCGGAAGCTGATGGCTGTCGCGGACATTGCAACCACACATATCGCCGGATATTCATACCAAGGCAAGCAGAACGGTACGGCAATGGCGGTCCAGGCTGTGGCAAGGCATTTCGGTATCGGCAAGCTCCTCAATTTTCGTCCCGCAACCGAAAGCATAGACAAGGAAGTCGCGATTATCGACTTCGAGGGAATGAATCAGTCGGAAATAGCATCCGTACTTCAAGAAAATTATCCTATCTTTGAGGATGACCACGCATTCAGGTCTGCTCCGGAGCGATTCGAACAGCTTCGTTCCGAGTATGATTACAGAAGGGAAATCAATTTCACACCACATAGATAACTATTTAAACAGATAATCATGTTCACTAAAGAAGACATCGCTCAGATCGAATCAAGAGGTTCGAATCCTGCAACAGTTGAAGCTCAGGTAGAAAGATTCAAGGTCGGATTCCCATGGATGAAGATCGCAGCCCCTGCAACCCCACAGAAGGGTATCACCGTACTCTCAGAAGAGGCTGTGAAGGATGCTGCAGATTACTATGCTAAGGCAGAAATCGCCGGCATCGCAAAGTTCGTCCCTGCTTCAGGTGCGGCTTCACGTATGTTCAAGGACCTTTTCGCAGGCCTTGAGGCAGCAAATGACAAGTCTGACAAGTTCGCTGCGAACATCAAGAACTTCGCTTTCTATGATCCTGCTGTCTTCACCAGTGACGACGCACATGACATCCTTGCCAAGACTCTCCTCGACGAAGGCCTCGGTTACGGAAGCAAGCCTAAGGGCGTCCTCAAGTTCCACAAGTATGCAGACGGCGAGGTGCGCACCGCATTCGCAGAGCATCTCGTAGAGGCTCAGGACTACATGCGCAATGCCGACGGCACCGCAAACCTCGTAGTGACCATCTCTCCAGAGCACCGTCCTCTCTTCGAGGCAGCACTCGCTGAGGTCAAGGCGGAGTACGAGCAGCGCTATGGAATCAAGTACAATGTGACCTTCACATATCAGGACAAGGCTACCGACACCGTGGCCGTAGATTCTGAGAACAAGCCTTTCCGCAAGGAAGACGGCACTCTCCTCTTCCGTCCTGCAGGTCACGGTGCCCTCATCCACAACCTCAACGCAGTGGAGCAGGAGCTCGTATCAATCAAGAACATCGACAACGTATCCAACCAGAGGATGCTCCCTGTCACCGCTGCATGGAAGAAGGCCCTCATGGGTTGTGCTCTCCAGCTCCGTGACACCATCTTCAGCTACATCCAGCAGCTCGACGCAGCAAGCGGTCAGGCTATCCGCACCGGATACATCGACATCCCTGCGCACACCTTCAACAATGTTGCTGCAAACCTCTGCGCTACCCCTGAGTGCCAGGAGCTCTGCAACGAGATCGAGGCATTCCTCAACGACACCCTCTGCATTACCATTCCAAGCTGCGATACTTGCGAGGATAGGGTCAAGGCTATCCGCGAGAAACTCAACCGTCCTATCCGCGTCTGCGGTATGGTACGTAACCAGGGTGAGCCAGGTGGCGGTCCTTTCGTAATCTGCGAGAAGGACGGCAGCACTTCGCTCCAGGTTCTCGAGAGCGTGCAGATCAATCCTGACGATGCCGAGGCTGTAGCAGCACTCAAGAACGCAACCCACTTCAATCCGGTAGACCTCGTATGCTGCCTCCGCGACTATCAGGGCAACAAGTTCAACCTACTCGAGTATGTAGACGACGAGGCCGGATTCATCAGCAGCAAGAGCTATCAGGGACGTGAGCTCAAGGCTCTCGAGCTTCCTGGTCTTTGGAACGGTGCGATGAGCAAGTGGAACACCCTCTTCGTAGAGGTTCCGCTCGAAACATTCAACCCAGTAAAGACCGTGCTCGACCTTCTCCGCCCTGCACATCAGGAATAATTACTATAACATGAAAGGAATTCTTAAGTCAATGGCCCTCGCGGTGATCATGTTCGCCGCACAGTCATGCTTCTTCGGAGGCGACGAGAGCCAGTGGGTAATGGGAGGCGGAGAAATCGCCACCCGCATTGCTAACATAGACGTCGACTGGCTCGACGGTATGGTGGACATCGTGTATGACGAAAGGGCGACCGTTAAGTTCTTCGAGGACTGCGACAGACCGATCTCTTCAGATGCCGCACTCCATCACTGGTTTGACGGAAAGACACTCCATATAAGGTATGGAAGATATGGAGCACGTCCTGAGTACGCTAATGGAAAGAAGCTCACCATCGTGCTTCCTGATGATTTCGTCTGCGACTATTTCGATCTCTCTGGCACCTCTGTATCGGCTTATGTCGACATGGACTGCAACCATGTAGACATCCAGACCACCACTGGTGACGTACGATACAGTTGCATCAACACTCCACGAGACATCAACATACAGACTACCACCGGCCCTATCGAGGTTCTCCTCGATCCTGCTGCGGCATCTTTCAAGCTCGTGATGAAGACTGACGGCAAGATGGCATCGGAATTCCCTATGACGCCTAAGGAGGGATACTATCTCTACGGCAAGGGTTATACCCAGATCAGGCTACTCTCAAACAGAGGACAGATCGAACTGCTTCAGAACGTTGCTCAGTAAAAACAAGAAGAGTAAATACAACAAAGAAGAGGCTGGCCCAGAAGGTCAGCCTCTCTTTATTTGGATGTAGCTTTTAGTTGATGAAGAGTATCTCACGATACTTTGGAAGAGGCCACATATCGTTGTCCACGATTTCCTCGAGCTTATCGATAGGCTTTCTGATTGCTTCCAAGGACTCTGCGATAGCATAATAAGCCATAGCTTTCTCATACTCGTCCTCGATCTTGTTGGCAACCTTGCGAGCCTCGATCATTGCGTCCACCTTGGTACGGATGGCATCGATGAGACCAGACATGTTCCTTACGATCTCAATCTCTGTCGCTGCAAGCTTCTGGTACTCGCCAGGGAAGATTTCCTTCATCGACTTGATGTTGTCGAGGAGCTT
The DNA here is from genome assembly GCF_056207615.1 of Candidatus Cryptobacteroides sp. Taxonomy (NCBI): domain Bacteria; kingdom Pseudomonadati; phylum Bacteroidota; class Bacteroidia; order Bacteroidales; genus Candidatus Cryptobacteroides; species Candidatus Cryptobacteroides sp. The sequence goes on from NZ_JBAEER010000034.1 coordinate 25,848, forward strand.
GCTCTGATACTCGATCGCAGTAGGAATGATATGGTTCACAGCCATTCGTCCGAGGACGCGAGCCTCAATCTGCACCTTCTTGGTGTACATCTCCCACTTAACCCCGTTACGAGCCTCGAGTTCCTTTGCCGTATAGACCTTGGTCTTGGTGAACATCTCCAGTGATGAAGGGGAAGTGAATGAAAGGAACATCTTAGGGACGCATCTCTCTACGTCAAGACCACGCTTGATGGCTTCCTTGACCCACTCGTCCGAATATCCGTTTCCGTCGAAGCAGACTACGTCGATGATGCTTGCGATGATAGGCTTGAGGACATCCATCACAGCTACGGTCATGGTCTTGCCTGCTGCCATCTCCTTGTCCACGGCTGCCTTGAACTCGACGAGCTGCTCTGCCACAGCTGCATTGAGGGTTGTCATGGCACCCGCACAGTTTGCAGGTGAGCCAACCGCACGGAACTCAAAACGGTTTCCGGTGAATGCGAAAGGAGAGGTACGGTTGCGGTCGGTATTGTCGACGAAGATCTCAGGAATCTCAACGAGTCCGACTGAACGGCTCTGCTTTCCGGCGATATCGATAGGAGTATCCGAAGGCATCTCAAGGAGGTTCCTGAGAACCTTGGTCATGGTCTGACCGAGGAAGGCAGAAACGATTGCCGGCGGAGCCTCGTTCGCACCGAGACGGTGCGCATTTGTCGCTGATGCTATGGTAGCCTTGAGCACAGAATTATGCTTCTGCACTGCTGCAAGGGTATTCACGAAGAATGTGACGAACTGGAGGTTGCTGATCGGATCCTTGCCTGGAGCATGGAGACACACTCCGGTATCGGTTCCGAGGGACCAGTTGTTATGCTTTCCGGATCCGTTGATGCCGGCGAAAGGCTTCTCATGGAGAAGTACCACGAAACCATGCTTCCTCGCCACCTTGTTCATGATGTTCATCATGAGCTGGTTCTGGTCGTTCGCAAGGTTGAGCTCGCCGAAGATAGGTGCAAGCTCGAACTGGTTAGGTGCGACCTCGTTGTGGCGGGTCTTGAGCGGAATGCCGAGACGGTATCCTTCGAACTCGATGTCGCGCATGAATGCTGCGACGCGTGAAGGGATTGCTCCGAAATAATGGTCGTCAAGCTGCTGGTTCTTCGAAGACTCGTGTCCGATGAGGGTGCGACCGGTGAGCATGAGGTCCGGACGGGCTGCATAGAGGTCCTCATCCACGAGGAAATACTCCTGCTCCCATCCGAGGTAAGGAATGACCTTCTTCACATTGGAATCGAAGAGCTGACAGATAGGAACCGCAGCGTCGTTTACAGCCTTGATAGCCTTCTTGAGAGGAGTCTTATAGTCAAGGGCTTCACCGGTGTACGAGATGAACACGGTAGGAATACAGAGTGTATCTCCGTCGATGAACACTGGTGAGGTCGGATCCCATGCGGTGTATCCGCGAGCCTCGAAGGTCGCTCTGATACCGCCGTTAGGGAATGAGGATGCATCAGGTTCCTGCTGCGCGAGTGACTTTCCGTTGAAGGATTCTATCATTCCTCCCTTTCCGTCATACTCCATGAAGGAATCATGCTTCTCCGCAGTACCGTCGGTAAGTGGCTGGAACCAGTGGGTCACATGGGTCACTCCATGCTCCAACGCCCATGCCTTCATTCCGGCAGCGACATTGTCCGCCGTGTCCCTGTCAAGCGGAGCACCGTTGTCCACGCAATTGATAAGGGCAGCATAGCTCTTACCGTCAAGATACTTGCGCATCTTGTCCCTGGTGAACACCAGTTCCGCAAAATATTCCGAGGTCAGCTTTGCCGGAGCCTCAACTTCCACTGCTTTCTTCTTGAACGCGGTCTGCACCACGTCGAACCTGAGCTTACTCATATCTTATTAATGTATTCTTCTGCAAATATAGCAAACTGCGCGAATATCCTACCGGAGAATGATCCGCGTGACCAGTCGAGACTTTGGATCATCCTTAACGAAAAGAGGGTCCTCCATCAGCCTGTCATTTATTGACCGTGTCAATTCCGGGAGTTGGAACACAAGGCGGTTGCGTGCCACCGAAGAGTTCATTGTTACGTACAGGACTCCATCCTTGAAGAAGCGGTTGGTAGTCCACTTAGCTACCCCGGAGACTTCGTCCCAGGCTGCGAATATACGCTGGGTATTGAGTCCCGAAGTAAGTTTCATCTCACGGATGAACTCCTTGATTACCACATCCATAGGCTGTGGATCCCGTCTCTTGATACTGTCCATCCCTATGCCTTGGTGAAAACGCCGCCTGATGTTTCGAAATAGGCCCTGTCTGAGGTCAGGCTGTCGACTATTCCGCGAAGCCTCACCTTGTTGCAGTCCGTGATGAAGATCTGGCCGAAATCGCTGCTTGAGACCATGCCGAGAAGATTGGATATCCTTCCCATGTCAAGCTTGTCGAAGACATCGTCGAGAAGAAGCATGGGAGCGAATCCATATGTCTTCTTCATTATGTCATACTGCGCGAACTTGAGTGCGACGAGGAAGGATTTCTGCTGTCCCTGGGAGCCGCATCTGCGTATCGGCATTCCGTCCATCTCGAATACGAAATCGTCCCTCTGGAGGCCTGCAGTGGTATATCGTAGTATCCTGTCCTTCTTAATTCTGGACGCAAGAATCTGGTCAAGAGGTCCCTTGTGAAGATCGGATTCATACCTTATGCCTACCTTCTCCGAGCCTCCCGACAGAGCCTGGTAATACTCCGCCACTATAGGTTCGAGCTGCTCGATGAAACGAACTCTCGCCTCATACAGAGGATGGGCATACATGGCGAGTTTCATGTCCACCACCTGCATCAGGTCTTCTGCGAAATTTCCCTCCTTCAGCATCTTGTTTCTCTGCAGGAGAAGCCTGTTGTACTGTTGAGCAGCGAGAAGATACTGCTGATCCATCTGCGAAAGCACCGAATTGACGAACTTTCTCCTCTCTTCTCCAGATTCGCTGACTAACGAAGTATCTGCAGGAGAAACCATTACGATGGGAAGAAGTCCGACATGCTCGGATATTTTCGGATAAGGCTTGTCGTCCCTGCGAAGTTTCTTGCCTTCGCCGTCCACCTGGAGTGCAATCTTGCTGACAAGTCCGTTCTCCATGCGGTAACTGCCACAAAGAGTGAAGGAATCCTGTCCATGACGGAAATTATACCTGTCGGTAGACGCGAAATTACTCTTAGTCATTGACAGATAGTAGATTGCGGCAAGAAGGTTGGTCTTTCCCTCGCCGTTGTTGCCCGAAATACAGTTGATATTGGGCGAGAATTCCAACTCCTGGAAAGCGATGTTCCTGAAGTCCGCGATAGATATTTTCTCCAATGTCGGCATAGCGACACAAAGATACATCATTCCATTTGCTTGATTGTACAAAAATTCATAAATTTGCAGGCTCATTGCAGAATATTATTGAAAATAATAAATAACGATATGGCAAACGAAAACAAGAACGTCAACGTTCAGGAAACTCCAGAGGCAGTTTCCAAGACCGAACTCTTCATCACGAAGAACCTCAAGGTCATCGGCATCTGCGCTGCTACAGTCGTAGTTATCGCAGCTATCGCTTTCCTCTACTCAAAGTACGTGTACGCTCCTAAGAAGGCAGAGGCACTCGGACAGCTTTTCCCTGCTGAGAACCTTTTCGCCGCTCAGGACTATGAGACCGCACTCAAGGGTGACGGCAACATCATGGGCTTCGAGGAAATCGCGAAGGAGTACGGTAACAAGGCTGGTAAGGCCGTGAACCTCTACGCAGGTATCTGCGAGCTCCAGCTCGGCAACTACGAGTCTGCTCTCAATTATCTCAAGAAGTACAACGGTAAGGAAGCCATCCTCGCAGGACGTGCAATCGCATGTCAGGGTGACGCATACTGCGGCCTCGAGAACTACACTAAGGCTATCGAGTGCTACAAGAAGGCAGCCAAGACCAGCGGCAACCTCTTCGGTGCAGCTTACCTCCTCAAGGCAGGTATCGTTTACGAGGAGCTCGGCAAGAATGACGAGGCCCTCAAGCTCTACAAGGAGATCAGGGACGATTGGCCAATGTCAAACGAGGCCATGGATATCGACAAGTACATCACCAGAATCGAAGCTAAATAATCAGGCACCATGGGAAGAGCATTCGAGTTCAGAAAAGAAAGAAAGATGAAGCGTTGGGGCCACATGGCCAAGACCTTCACCAAGATCGGAAAGGAAATCACCATCGCTGTAAAGCAGGGCGGTCCTGATGTAACAGGTAACCCTCGCCTTCGCGCACTCCTTCAGACTGCACGCAGCGAGAATATGCCTAAGGACAACATCGAGCGCGCTATCAAGAGAGCGAGCGAGAAGGATCAGGCAGATTACAAGGAGGTTGTATTCGAAGGCCGCGCGCCTCATGGAATCGCTGTACTCGTGGAGACTGCGACCGATAACAACAACCGTACTGTAGCTAACGTACGTTCATACTTCACCAAGTTCGGCGGTTCTCTCGGTACCGCTGGTAGCGTTGAGTATCTCTTCGAGCGCAAGAGCATGTTCCGTTTCAAGATCAACGGTCCATACGACCTTGAGGAGCTCGAGCTCGAGATGATCGACTACGGCGTTGACGAGATCTTCGAGGAGGAGGATGAGGACGAGAACAAGAACATCTGCGTTTACGGAGAGTTCACCGCCTTCAACCAGATCCAGAAGTACATCGAGGACAACGGTTACGAGCTCATGTCAGGTGAGTTCACCCGTCTCGCTACCGGCGAGCTCGTAGAGCTTTCTGCAGAGGAGCGCGTCGAGGTCGACAAGCTCATCGAGAAGATCGAGGAGGACGACGACGTCCAGAACGTATACACCAACCTCAAGCCTGCAGAATAATCTTTTACAACAGGATATTAAAAGGCGGCCTCAACAGGTCGCCTTTTTTATATCACGGCATTTTCCTACCTTTGATATCGTAAGCCATTCCGACCTCCCCAGATGAAAGGAATCCTCATAATTGACGGCGCAATGGGAACCATGCTCCAGAAGCGTGGGCTCTCAGGTAACAACGACATGTTCTGCCTCACAAGGCCAGAAGATATCGCTACCGTCCATCGTGCATATATTGACGCCGGTGCCGACATCATCGAGACCTGTACCTTCAGTTCCAATGCCATATCGCAGATGGAATACGCTTGCCAGGATCAGGCAAAGGAGATGGCCCTTGCCGGTGCGAGGATTGCGAGGAAGGTAGCTGACGAAGCCATGGCAGAGCAGCCTGGCAGAAAGATACTCGTAGCCGGAAGTCTCGGTCCTACATCAAAGTCCCTATCCATAGGAACAGACGTGGACGACCCTACCTGGAGGCCCGTATCCTTCGACGAGATGGCAAAGGCCTACAAAGGCCAGATCGATGGGCTCATCGAAGGCGGAGTTGACTTCATACTTATCGAGACATGCATCGATGCCCTCAACGCGAAAGCCGCCATCTATAATATTCCGAGGGACTTCCCTGTCGCGGTTTCCGTATCGTGTGCTGACAGGAGCGGGCGTGTCCTGACCGGCCAGACTCTCGAAGCATTCTACCATTCGGTCAAGCACTGCAATCTCATCTCGTATGGCCTGAACTGTTCTCTCGGGGCAAAGGAGCTCATGCCCCTGATCGCCGAAGTATCCCGGTTCGTCAGGGAGGACGCGCCAGGCCGACTGGTGAGCTGCTATCCGAACGCTGGCCTCCCGAACGAACTCGGCCAGTACGACCAGTCACCGCAGGAGATGGCACAGGCTGTCGCCGAGATGGTTGAAGCCGGATACGTCGACATTGTGGGAGGATGCTGCGGAACCACACCTGAGCATATCTCCGCAATCGCGGGAATGATACGCAACTCAGGGAAACAGGCAACAGGAACAGACACTTGGTGGTCTACTCTATCACATGCCACCGGAGCAGCACCTTCTGAACGAAAGCCGGAATCTGTCCTGACAGTCTCAGGACTCGAAGCCGTAACCATAGACAAGGCAAAGACAAACTTCACCAATGTCGGAGAAAGGACAAACGTCGCCGGCAGCCGAAAGTTTGCAAAGCTCATCGCAGCCGGGGACTATTCTTCAGGAATAGAAATAGCCCAGCAGCAGATAACCAACGGAGCTTCGGTAATCGACATAAACATGGACGACGCCATGCTCGACAGCACTGCCGAGATGGAGAAGTTCGTAAGGTATATAGCAACGGAACCAGCCGTAGCGAAGGCCGCCCTGATGATAGACTCTTCGCACTGGGAGACCATACTTGCCGGTCTGAAGAACGCACAGGGCAAGTGCATAGTCAATTCCATCAGCCTCAAGGAAGGTGAGCAGGAATTCCTGCGAAAGGCAGCCGAGATCCACAGGCTCGGTGCGGCGATGGTGGTCATGGCCTTCGACGAGGAAGGTCAGGCGACCGACTATGAGAGGAAGATTCGCATCTGCGAGCGCGCTTACCGCTTGCTCACCAGCATAGGCGTAGCTCCGAACGACATCATATTCGACTGCAACGTGCTCACCGTAGGAACGGGAGTCGGCACCGACAGGAAATACGGAGTGGACTTCATCGAGGCTGTGAGATGGATAAAGAACAATCTACCGGGAGCACTCACCTCCGGTGGAATATCCAACCTCTCATTCGCATTCAGGGGCAACAACCCTGTCCGCGAAGCCATGCACTCGGTATTCCTCTACCATGCCATAGCCGCCGGCCTCGACATGGCCATCGTGAATCCGGGCATGCTCCAGATATATGACGCCATTGAGCCAAGACTCAGGAAAGCCTGCGAGGACGTGATTCTCGACACCGACGACGGAGCGGTCGAGAGGCTCCTCAGCATTGCATCCGAAGCGCTGGCAACCAAGGACGACACCGCAGCCCAGAGCGCCGCGAAAGCCGACCTCACGCTTCCCGAACTTCTCGTCAAGGGAAGCAGCGAAGGTCTCCAGGCCAAGGTGATGAAGGCGCTGGAGGAACTCGGTTCTGCACAAGCTGTGATCCAAGGTCCCCTCATGGAAGGAATGGAAACCGTCGGCAATTACTTCGGCGAAGGAAAGATGTTCCTACCCCAGGTGGTAAAATCCGCCAAGATCATGAAGGAAGCCGTCGACATGCTCCAACCATTTATGAGCACTGGCACCGAAGGTGAAGATTCCGAGGACAAGCGTCCGGTCGTGGTGATGGCTACGGTCAAGGGCGACGTACACGACATTGGAAAGAACATAACCGACACCGTGCTCACCTGCAACGGATTCAAGGTCATCGACCTGGGAGTCATGGTGGACAAGCAGCTCATACTGGACACCGCGATCCGCGAGAACGCATCCATCATCGGAGTGAGCGGCCTGATCACCCCTTCCCTCCATCAGATGGAGGAAATATGCAGGGACATGGCGGCGCGCGGCATGAGCACTCCACTCTTCGTAGGTGGAGCGACGACATCGGCTAGGCACACGGCGCTCAAGCTCGCACCTATATATGATCATGTGTTCCATGGCGCTGACGCATCGGCCAGCGCGGTGATGGCAAAGCACTATATGATGAATCCGGAGAGTTTCGAAGCTCAGGAACATCAGAAGCAGGAGCAGATCCGTCTTAACGAGATTAATGCTGCCGCACCAAAGGTCGAGAACAAGGCAGACGACAAGCTCTTTGCATACCTCCCGGACGAGGGCTATGCCCCGCTCGAGTCCATAAGGCACAACGAAATTCCCGTCCGCGACGTTCAGCTCGAGGAAATCGCACCTCTGATAGACTGGAACGTGTTCAACATGATCTGGAGAATAAGGAAGAGCGACTGGGAGAAGCCGGAGGTCAAGGCCATAAGGGCCGAGGCCGAGCAGGTCCTCAGGAACATGCAGTGCAATATCAGGGTGGCCGTTCATTTCGACATGGTCGAAGGTAAGCCTATGGGGCTTTTCGCGGCGAGCGTGCACGGTCTCCACATTGCCGGATGCAGCTGCGAGCTGTGCAGGAAGGAGTCCATGATGGAGAAGACCCTGCGACTCTGCCTCGCGGAAGCGGCTTCAGAATGGATCGGAGCCCAATTGAGCATCCCTGATGGGATGAAGGTCATCCGTCCGGGAATAGGATATCCTTCATGCCCGGAGCATCGTCGCAAGAAGGATGTGCTCGAGTGTATCCCGAATTCGGATATGCTCTGCATCAGTCTCACCGAGTCATACGCGATGTTTCCGGAGTCGAGCGTCTGCGGATACATAGTAGTCCACGAGGACGCACATTATATATAGGTAATAGAAGATGAAGATTTCAGACATACTCAAGGAGAGCCATCAGGCTTATCCGTCATTGGAAATAGTTCCGCCGCTCAAGGGAATGAGCCGCGAGGACCTGCTTGACAGCATACTCCCATTCATGGAGTTCGATCCGAAGTACATCAACGTGACCTGCCATCGCGACGAATACGAGTATGTACCGAACGCTGACGGAACCTTCACCAGGAAAGTAGTGCAGAACCGCATCAGCGAGGTGGCCGTATGCGCGGCCATCATGTCCAAGTACCATATCGAGGCCGTTCCGCACATCATCTGCGCAGGAGCCACCATCGAGCAGATCAACAAGGAACTTGACAATCTCTATTACATGGGCATAGACAACTGCCTCGCACTCCGAGGTGATTGCCTCACCAGCGAGAAGAGATTCGTCCCTACCCCTGGAGGCTATGCGTATGCGAGCGAGCTCGTGGAAGGCATCAGAAATTACAGGCGCGAGGAGACAGGCCGCCATTTCAGCATAGGCGTGGGAGGATATCCGGAGAAGCATTTCGAGGCACCGAACATCGAGACGGACATACTCAACCTCAAGAGAAAAGTCGACGCAGGTGCAGACTATATCATCACTCAGATGTTCTTCGACAACGAGGTATTCTACGATTTCGAGAGACGCTGCAGAGAAGCGGGAATCACCGTCCCTATCATACCCGGCCTTAAACCTCTTTCTACCGCAAGGCAGGTACATATGTTACCGGAGTCTTTCTCTCTCGATATCCCTATGGAGCTATCGTCTGCCATCGAAGCGGTCGTATCCGACAAGGAAGCCGTCTATGAGATAGGTACCGAGTGGTGCAAGAAGCAGTGTAAGGACCTCCTCAAGCACGGAGTACCTGCCGTTCACTTCTACACTATGGGAAAAACGAGAAATATCTGCGAGATTCTTCGCGAGTGCTTCTAGGCCAAAAAGTCAACAAAAACGAGAAAATGTACAAAACCACCCTGCTGATTAGGGTGGTTTTGTGTACTAATGTTGTGACTTTTTTCGTATATTTGTAAATGTCCGATTTCGGACTAAACGAAAACAACTAATAACTACGACATATGCAGAACAAATTGCAGGAATTGACAGACAAGCTCTACAACGAGGGTCTGTCGAAAGGTAAACTCGAGGGCGAGGAGCTTGTAGCAAAGGCAAAAGCCCAGGCAGAGGCAATCGTCGCTGACGCCAAGAGCCAGGCAGAAGCTATCGTCGCACAGGCTCGCAAGGAGGCTGAGGACATCAAGTCGAAGGTCGCATCTGACATCAAGATGGCATCACGCGAAAGCGTTGCAGCTACCAAGCAGGACATCGAGAACCTCATCATCTCTAAGATTACTGCAGACTCTACCAAGAAGGCTCTCAGCGAGGCAGACTTCGTGAAGGGCATCATCAAGGCGGTCGCCGAGAAGTTCAGCGCAGAGGAGTCAGCAGACATCAATCTCGTACTTCCAGAGTCACTCAAGGCTGAGCTCGAACCATTCATCAGCAGCGAGCTCGCATCCATCCTCAAGGGCGAAGTTGTCGCAAGCTTCAGCAAGAAGATCGGCGGCGGTTTCACCATCGGTCCTAAGGACGGAACTTACTTCATCAGCCTTACCGACGAAACGCTTCAGGAGCTCATCGGAGCATATCTTCGTCCTGCAACCAAGAAGATTCTGTTCGGATAATGAACAATTACCACTACATAGTAGCAAGCCTTCCTGTGCTCAGCCCTGATTACAAGTTCGCGAGTGACACTCCGGACTCTATCATGGCAGAGATACTCGCGCAGCTGTCCGACAAGGACAAGGCCCTCGTGGAATTCCTCGAGAAGGGCTTTGAGCCAGACAATCTCTGCGCAGAGTTCTACAACGAGGCACTTTCGCACGGATGTGAGTTCATTCGCGACTATTTCGCGTTCGACCTTGCGGTGCGCAATGCCAAGGTAGAGTATCTCAACGACCAGCTGGGTCGTCCTGCAGGCAAAGACGTGCTCGTCCTCAACCAGGACGAGGACAGCGAGCCGGAGCAGGTCGAGTTCGAGGAGGCTGCCAAGCTTGACGGAATCCTCCATTCGGGTGACATCCTCACTCGCGAAAGGGGTATTGACGACCTCCTGTGGGAGAAGATCGACGCAATGACCTTGTTCGATTACTTCAACATGGAGATCATTCTTGGTTTCGTCGCGAAGCTTCATATCGTAGCACGCTGGTTCAAGCTTGACGAAGAGAGCGGCCGCCAGATGTTCAAGAAGCTCGTAGACGAGGTTCGTGGCACCTTCAAGGGCGTCCAGTACAACGCAAACTAGTTAATAAGAAACCATATGAAATCAACAGGAAAGGTTACGGGCATCGTTTCCAACCTCGTTACAGTGGAATGCAACGGTCCGGTGTCGCAGAATGAGATCTGCTACATCACCGTGGGCGACACCAAGTTGATGGCCGAGGTCATCAAGGTGAACGGCAACAAGGCCGCTGTACAGGTATTCGAAAGCACCCGTGGACTCAAGAATGGCAACGAAGTGGAATTCGAGGCACGAATGCTCGAAGCAACACTCGGTCCTGGTCTTCTCTCGAGCTGTTACGACGGTCTCCAGAATGACCTCACCACAATGACAGGCGTATTCCTCAAGAAGGGAGAATACACCGACCCACTCAACCACGAGAAGCTCTGGGACTTCACCCCTATCGCGAAGCCGGGCGACAAGGTAGTCGCTGCTGATTGGCTCGGAGAAGTGAAGGAAGGCTGGCTTCCTCACAAGATCATGGTTCCTTTCGCATTCAAGGGAGAGTACACCGTGAAGTCTATCGTTGAAGCAGGAGAGTATAACATCGACAAGGTAGTCGCTGTCCTCACAAGTGCTGACGGAGAGGACGTCGACGTAACCATGACCCAGAAGTGGCCAGTGAAGGTGGCCATCAAGGGATACAAGGAGAAACCTAGACCTTCACGCATCATGGAGACTGGTGTCCGCGTAATCGACACCCTCGATCCTATCGCCGAGGGCGGTACAGGCTTCATCCCTGGACCTTTCGGTTGCGGTAAGACCGTGCTCCAGCATGCCATCGCAAAGCAGGGTGACGCACAGGTCATCGTGATGGCAGCCTGCGGTGAGCGTGCAAACGAGGTCGTGGAGATCTTCACAGAGTTCCCTGAGCTCGTCGACCCTCATACCGGTCGCAGCCTCATGGAGCGTACAACTATCATCTGTAACACCTCGAACATGCCAGTCGCTGCGCGTGAGGCATCCGTATACACCGCAATGACCCTCTGCGAGTACTATCGTGCAATGGGCCTCAAGGTCCTTCTCCTCGCCGACTCTACCTCTCGTTGGGCTCAGGCTCTCCGTGAGATGTCCAACCGTATGGAGGAGCTCCCTGGTGCAGATGCATTCCCAGTCGACCTCTCGGCTATCATCTCGAGCTTCTATGCTCGCGCAGGTATGGTTTACCTCAACAACGGCGAGACCGGTTCGGTTACCTTCATCGGTACCGTATCCCCTGCCGGCGGTAACCTCAAGGAGCCTGTGACCGAGTCTACCAAGAAGGCAGCACGTTGCTTCTACGCTCTCGAGCAGAACCGCGCCGACAAGAAGAGATATCCTGCAGTCAACCCAATCGACTCTTACTCCAAGTACCTCGAGTACCCAGAAATCCGTGAGCATCTCTCGGAGAAGATCATGCCAGGTTGGGTGGAGATGGTTGAGAAGACCAAGAACATCATCCGCAAGGGTCGTGACGCTCAGGAGCAGATCAACATCCTCGGTGATGACGGCGTTCCATTGACTTACCACCAGATGTTCTGGAAATCAGAGCTCGTCGACTTCGTCATCCTCCAGCAGGATGCATTCGATTCGATCGATGCCCTCTGTCCGCTCGAGCGCCAGAAATACATGCTCTGCATGGTTCTCGGAGTTTGCGACCTCGACCTCAACTTCAATGATTTCGAGGAGTGCCGCAACTTCTTCAAGGAGCTCATCAACAAGTTCCGCCAGATGAACTACTCAGAGTTCAAGAGCGAGGCGTTCATGAATTACGAAACAGAAATCAAAAACATGATCAGCAATGGCAAATAGAGCATATCAGAAAGTCTATACACAGCTGGAAGCTATCACCAAGGCGACCGTTTCACTCAAGGCCCCAGGTGCTTCCAACGATGAGCTTGCCGTTGTTGACGGCAGACTTGCCCAGGTCGTAAAGACCAAGGGTGACCTCGTCACTCTCCAGGTGTTCTCAGGTACTGAGGGCATCCCTACCAACGCTGCTGTCACTTTCCTCGGCGAGCCTCCTACAGTGCACGTAAGCGACGAGCTTGCAGGACGCTTCTTCGATGCTTATGGTCACCCTATCGACGGTGGTCCTGAGGTAGAGGGAGAGATCAGGCAGATCGGAGGTCCTTCCGTGAACCCTTACAAGAGAAGGCAGCCTTCTGAGATCATTCCTACCGGTATCGCAGGTATCGACCTCAACAACACCCTCGTGTCAGGTCAGAAGATCCCTTTCTTCGCTGACGCCGACCAGCCTTACAACAACGTGATGGCACAGGTTGCACTCCGTGCAGACGTAGACAAGATCATCCTCGGCGGTATGGGTCTGTCAAACGACGACTACCTCTACTTCCGTCATGAGTTCGAGAGCGCAGGTGCACTCGACAAGATCATCAGCTTCGTCAACACTACCGAGCAGCCTCCTGTGGAGCGACTCCTTATCCCTGACATGGCGCTTACCGCAGCTGAGTACTTCGCAGTGGACAAGAATGAGAAGGTGCTCGTGCTCCTTACCGACATGACCCTCTATGCGGATGCACTCTCCATCGTGTCTAACCGTATGGATCAGATCCCTTCAAAGGACTCTATGCCTGGTTCACTCTACTCTGACCTTGCAAAGATCTACGAGAAGGCCGTGCAGCTCCCTGACGGTGGTTCCATCACCCTCATCGCCGTGACCACGCTCAACGACGGTGACATCACCCACGCTATTCCTGACAACACCGGATATATCACCGAGGGTCAGCTCTTCCTCAGGAACGATCCTGATTCAGGTAAGGTCATCATCGACCCATTCCGTTCTCTGTCACGTTTGAAACAGCTTGTTTCTGGTAAGAAGACTCGTAAGGATCATAGCCAGGTTATGAACGCCGCTATCCGTCTGTACTCTGATGCAGCTAATGCTAAGACTAAGTTGGAGAATGGTTTCGACTTGACAGACTATGATAACCGCTGTCTTGACTTTGCTAAGGAATATGCAGACAAGTTGCCCGCTATC
>NZ_JBAEER010000035.1:0-6467 GCF_056207615.1 Candidatus Cryptobacteroides sp.
AAAAGGTAATAATTACCGTTTGGTGGTAGCCGTGAAGTTCACGCCGAAACTGGTATATATCCGTTTTGTGGGGACGCACGATGAGTATATGAAGATTGACGTTTCAAACATATAGGTTATGGCACAGATAAAGGACAAAAAACAGTACGATGCAATTATGGCAAGGATTGATGAACTTTTCTTTGCCACCGATGAAAACACTCCCAAAGACGACAAGCGACTGCTTGAACTTGACGTTCTTTCAGCGATGGCGGAGGAATATGAACAGGAGCATTATCCTATTCAGACTCCTTCATTGTCGAATACCATCGTGGCGAGAATGAATGAACGTAACTACTCACAGAAAGAGCTCGCATCCCTGCTTGGAATATCCGCGCCGAGGTTATGCGACATCATTGGCGGCAAGAAAACTCCAACTTATGATCAGGCAAGAATAATCTCGAAGAAACTTGACATTGATCCATCTATTGTATTAGCTCTATGAAAAAGAAAAAGAACTTCCGAATCTCTCAAGATGATTTCATCTTGGCTAACCGGAGGGCTGCAAGAGAAGAGGAAATTCAGGCGCACGGGAAGCAGGTCATATTCAGACACGTTTAAAAAAACAGCCATGAAGATGACTTTGGGCAGTATGGGACAGGGACGGAATCGGATGCTGACAAGCATGTCGGTTTTCTCTGTCGTTGCTTTTGTCGTCGCGATGACCACGCAGGGTTGCTCATGCAACAATAGCAGCACTAAAGTCCCGATGGTTCAGGAGGTGGTGGAATCAAATCCCATATTTGACAGGCTCGCTGACGACATGGTCCTTGTCGAGACGGACACCGGAAGCTTCTATATATGCAAGTATGAGGTCACTCAGGGGCTGTGGAAGGAAGTGATGGGCGACAATCCGTCGGAGATGCAAGGCGATGACCTTCCTGTGGAGCAGGTCAGCTGGGAAGACTGTCAGACGTTCGTCAGCAAGCTGGGGGAAATGACTGGAAGGAATTACCGTCTACCTTACGAAGTGGAATGGGAGTATGCTTGCCGTGGCGGAAAGCTTTCGGCAGGCTACAGATACTCGGGCAGCGATAATATTGACGAGGTCGCATGGTATGATGGGAACAGCGGGGGAAAGACTCACCCTGTCGGACAGAAAAAGCCGAATGAACTTGGACTTTATGACATGAGCGGAAACGTCTGGGAATTGTGCCAGGACATGCATGGCTCCGAAGGTATGTGCCGTGGAGGCAGCTGGATTCACAATGCCAGGAACTGTGACCCTTCATTACCCAACGAGACACCGCGTTCGTTCAAGATCAACTGCCTTGGGGTGCGTCTCGCTCTTTAGATGAAACGATATAGACAAAAATAGCAAATGAAAAGAATAGCAGCAGTTATGATGTTCATGTGTGCGCTGGTGGCGTGCACACCGAATGTGGATGACATTCAGTTTATCCGTGAGATGTATGAGAATACTCTGTACGAGGACTACGGATTCCTCGAGAGGTCTTGTTCGGAGGACCTTCTGACAAAGCTCGCCGAGGCTTACGACTACGACGGGGAAGGGTATGCGGTGTGGAAATTCCGCAGCGGCGCGCAAGATGGACCGAGCGACGAGCACACTGTGCTCAGCATCGAAGATGAAGGTGACGGATGGTACAAGTACACGGCTTTGGACATGGGCATAACCTTCCGAAAAAGGATCAAGATCTCACACTCGGGTCGAAGGACCATGATTGAGGACATCGCCGAAGACAATGGGCTCATCGCACCGCTGCCTTCGGGCCTTGATTTGGACGACCTGCAGGACTGCACCGTGCCGGTGGCATTCACTTCTGATGATTTCCGCTGGATGGGAGGCAAGCTGATGATGACTGTGTACAGCAAAGACCTTTACGACGCGGTCGAAATCTCGCAGATGCAGGTGGGTGACACTCTCATCTACACAGGCGAGCCTATGGTCATAGAGACGATAGAGGAGGTGCGTGGTGGTCTGGACATCAACGGCGGCATAGACAATGGTGGCTGCTGCCTTGCAGGTTATGAGGGAGGCACTTACGTTGCCCGCGACTGGGACGACCACGCTACCTACACCAAGTTGGGAAAGGCTGAGGTTGCGCTTGCCGATGACTTCGTGATAGTCGACTGCGGAGAGTTCCCTGATGATCCTGCCACCACTATTCGTTCCGGACAGAAACTCTATCTCGAATCACTCAAGGGAAGCCGCAGGGAGTTCTTTTCTCTGAACACCCTTGTCACGATTGAGAACGGCATGATAGCAGAAATTAACCGCAGGTGGATTCCATAAGGAACCGAGGGCTTATCATAAATGCTTTTTGCAGAGCATGGTGCTTCCGCAACAATTTTTGGGACGCTAAAATCGTGTGATGAAGGTTGTACCATGTCCTTCCTTGCTGCTTACGATGATGTCAGCATTGTGAAGGGTCAGGATGCGCTGGACCATGGTCATACCTATACCGTGTCCATTGTTCTCGTATGATGAGCCTCTATAGAACATAGTGAAGATATTCTTCTGCACCTCTCGTGTCATGCCAATGCCCTTGTCTGCAAATGAAATCTCCAACCTGTCACCAGTGTGAATGGTAACGTCTGATTGGTGGTCTGCGGAGAACTTGCAGTTGTTTTCGATGAGATTCCTGAAGGCAAGTGCAAGCAGGTATCGGTTTGCCGTGACACACACCTGATCGTCGCTCTGCGGTTCTTCCGCGAACGCGATGTTGATATGGTAGTCCGGCTTTGCTCGCAGAAGGTTTTCACGCACATCCATCAGCAGTTCGTCAACACGGACAGGTTCCATCTTTATCTGCGAAGCATCGTATTCTGCTCGGGCCATGTTCAGCAGTCCGATTACGATCTCAGACATTCTGTTGCTGTCTTCAAGCGCCCTCTCGATGCGCTCCTGGTAGTCTTCCGCTGTTCTTTCCTTCTGCAGTGCCAGACCCAGTTCACCCATAATGGCGGCGAGGGGAGTGCGGAGTTCGTGCGAAACGTTGCTCACGAACATCTTTTGCGATACAAGCGCTCTTTCTATAGGGCGTATGGTCATGTTGGCAAGATAATAGCCCACTGCCAACATCAGCAGGATGGAAATGACGAAGATCAGCAGCAGAGTGCGGCGCAGAGATGCCATATTTGCTTCTCCATAGCCGTCGTGCGCCGCGGCTGTCACCACATATTTGTCCTTGTACAGGATCCCCACTGCCTGATAGCCGCTTCCCACGGGAATGTCCAGCTCCCCTTTGGCGATAATGTCGCTTATCATGTCAGCGGTCTCCTTCACGATGTCATGTTGGGCTGCGTCATGGTAGAGCATCTCGAAGTCCTTGGTATAGACCGCCACTTCCACTTCGTTGATGAACTGGGTGTTGTTCAGATAGATGTGCTGCATGGTCTGGGCATCGACCTTGTCTTCGAGGTATAGGTTTGCCTTGGTGATGGCTTCGGAGCGCAGTGTGTTGCAGAAGGAGGTATGACGTGCCTTGTCGCTGGTCAGATAGATGATCACCAGCGAGCAGAGTAACACTGCCGACATCACGGCAGTGTACTTGAGCGTAAGTATAACCCTGTTATCCCTCATCACTCAGCATGAAGCCCACGCCAGGTTTCGTGTGGATAAGCTTTACCGCAAAGTCCTTGTCCACCTTACGACGCAGGTAGTTTATGTAGACATCAATGAAATTGGTTCCGGTGTCGAAGTGGGTGTTCCAGACCTTGTCCTGGATATCTAAGCGGCTGACCACTCTTCCGGCATTCTCCATGAGGTATTGCAGAAGCGAGAACTCCTTAGGCGTAAGCTTGATTTCTTTACCCGCCCGGGCACATTCGTGGCGGTCGGTGTCCATGACCAGATCAGATACTTGGAGGATTTTGGCCTGGTGGGTGAGGTCAGTATTATGCGCAGCCGACCTTTTCAGCAAGGCGCCAATCCTGGCTATGAGCTCCCTGAAGTCGAACGGTTTGGTCATGTAATCATCTGCTCCGGCATCAAAGCCCTCAAGCTTGTCATCGGTCGTGCCAAGCGCAGTCAGCATCAGTACGGGGATATCCGGATGCTCAACGCGGAGCTTTTTACACAATTCGAGCCCGCTCATCCCTGGGAGAATGATGTCACTGACGACAAGATCAATGGCATTGCCGCTGTTTACAAGACGCAACGCCATCTCTGCATCGTAAGACAAAAGCACCTGATAACCGGCCTCTTCAATACCACTGAGGAGCAGTGTGGCCAGTCTGCGGTCGTCCTCTATGACAAGAATGGTTCCCATGAAAACAAAGTTACATATAATACCTGGCAATGAGGCTTGCATGGTATTAGAATTCAATTAAAATTGCTCTAATGAACTTCTAATACGACTCTAATCTTTCTCTAACGGCTGTTCTGATGTCGCAGCTCTACCTTCGCTGCCGTAAACATAAAACTATCGTCAGCCATGAAAAAGATCTTCAATTTCAAGAAAAGCCCCATGACGAGGGCTGTTTATGACAGCGAGTATGCACGCTACATCTCAAGAATGACGACCGACAGCGTGTTCGGACTCTTGAACCCACACACTGATGGCCTTAATGGTCAGCAGATAGACGATCTGCGTCGAAAACATGGACCGAATGTAGTGGAACATGAAGAGAAGACCAACCCGGTGAAGCTCTTCGTTTCCGCATTCATCAATCCGTTCGTTGGTGTACTCACGGCACTTATCATCATATCATTCGTGCTTGATGTGATTCTCGCAGGACCGGGTGAACAGGACTGGACCACAATAATCATCATCTCCACCATGGTTCTTGCTTCTGCAATCCTGCGTTTCGTACAGGAACTCAAGGCAAACAGGAGCAGTGATGCGCTTCTGAAGATGGTCACCAATACCTGCTATGTGGAAAGACCACTTGTTGGCAGTGGGGAGATTCCTGTAGAGGAACTCGTTCCAGGTGACATTGTCCTTCTCAGTGCAGGTGACATGATTCCTGCTGATGTCAGGATACTTGAAACAAAGGATTTCTTCGTAAGCCAGTCTTCTCTTACCGGAGAGAGTGAAGGAATCGAGAAGCTTCCCGTATGTGATGGGGACGAAGGCAGCGTAGTGGATCTTGATAACCTTGCGTTCATGGGTTCTACCGTTGTCAGTGGCAAGGCTAAAGGTATAGTCTTCGCGACGGGGAACCGCACCTATCTCGGCTCGATTGCCAAGAGCATTGCCGGCCACAGGGCAGAGACAGCCTTCGACAAGGGTATCACAAAGGTACCTCTTCTCCTTATCAGGTTCATGCTCGTGATGGTGCCTTTCGTATTCATGGTGAACGGCTTCACCAAGGGCGACTGGCTCGAGGCATTCATCTTCGCAGTCAGTGTGGCTGTGGGTCTCACTCCGGAGATGCTCCCGATGATCGTGACCGCCAATCTTGCGAAAGGCGCGGTGAAGATGTCCAAGAAGAAGGTAGTCGTAAAGGATCTCAACGCAATCCAGAATTTTGGTGCCATGAACATCCTCTGCACAGACAAGACCGGAACTCTTACTCGCGACAAGGTCGTACTCGTGAAGTCCATCAACGCAGACGGCAGCCAGGATCTCTCACGCCGCATCCTCAGACATGCATTCTTCAACAGCTTTTTCTCCACTGGTATCAAAAACCTTATGGACAAGGCCATCATCGAGCATGTGAACGATAATGGCAAGGCGCTTGACGTCGTGGTTGAGAACTACACAAAGATTGACGAGATTCCATTCGATTTCACCCGCAGAAGAATGTCAGTTGTGGTCGAGGACAACTCCGGCAAGCGCCAGATCATCACGAAGGGTGCAGTCGAGGAGATGATCAGCATCTGCACTTCATGTGAACTTGAGGGTAAGGTCATTCCTATGTCCGACGAGATTCGCACCAAGGCACTCGGCATCGTTCATGACATGAACAATCAGGGTATGCGAGTGCTGGCGGTTGCTCAGAAATCGTTCCTTGACAAAGCCGGAGAGTTTGAGGTGGATGACGAGATGGACATGGTACTCATAGGCTACCTCGCATTCCTCGACCCACCGAAGGAATCAGCTGCTGAGGCGATCAGGCAGTTGCATGAAGCGGGCATTGAGGTCAAGGTACTCAGCGGCGACAATGACGCTGTGGTCAGCACAATCTCGCAGCAGGTCGGGATTGAGCACAATGGATGCATTACCGGACCGGTGTTTGAACTGATGTCGGGCGATCAGAAGCGCACAGCCGTGAAGAACAACCGTGTGTTCGCGAAGCTCACACCGCACCAGAAGACAGAGGTCATTCAACTGCTCCAGGAGCAGGACAACACAGTCGGTTTCCTCGGCGACGGCATCAATGATGCGGCAGCGCTCCGTCAGTCCGATATCGGCATCAGCGTGGATTCTGCCGTTGACATTGCCAAGGAAAGCGCAGATATCATTCTCCTTGAGAAGGATCTTATGGTACTTGAAGATGGTGTTCTTGCGGGACGCGAGACC
>NZ_JBAEER010000036.1:0-22038 GCF_056207615.1 Candidatus Cryptobacteroides sp.
TACCGTATGCTTATCCTCCCATATGCCTCGCCCGGCGTAAAAAAATTGTGTTATAACTGATTATTTTTCGAAAATGCTCGGAGATTCATCGTTCCAGTTGCACTCAATGATTAGCTATGACGTCCATGCGGAGGCGCTTACAACAGAAAGAAGTCGCATGACGAGAATGTCGCCTGCGAGATGGCGTTCTGGATGGGGAAGTCCACGGATCCGGAAAAGCTTGCAGAGAGTCTCCGGGAGACCTCGGAGGAGATAGGCTGCTTTTCCTTCTAGGCAGTGTCAGCACTCCGCTCTCGTACTCGGCAGTGAAGCCGAGCATGAGCTGGGATGGGAAAGTCCAGGTCATCCTTGCCTAGCTCGACACCGTCCCTGCGGACGACCATCTCACGGTTATGAAGTGCGTAGAAGTTCATTATTTCAGCTGTGAAAGTACCTCCTTGATGGCGGCGTCGAGCTGAGGGTCCTTTCCCTCGAGACGATCCTTGAAGGTGTTCTTTACATAGATGTCAGGAGTGACTCCTATATGCTCGAGGTCTTCGCCGCTGATGCTGTAGCATCCCCATGCAGGCATACGGCAGGTCGATCCGTCGATGAGCCTTACGGATGAGGTGAAGATGATCCAGCGGTAGGTCTCTGTACCGACGAGCTTGGCGATTCCGAGGGTCTTGATTCCGTTCGAGGTGACCTCGGCGTCTGAAAGGCTATGCTCGTTCACGAGAACGACGATAGGCTTTCCTGCAGGTACGACGTTAGGGTGTGTTGTCTTGGGGAAGTCCCTGAACGACCACTGGAAATGCTCCTGCTGGCGGAGGAAGTCGATAACCTCCTTGTGGACGTTGCCGCCGTTGTTGTAGCGGAGGTCGAGGATGATCGCGTCCTTGTCGTCTGCATAGGTGTGCATGTCGAGGAGGAAGTTGTTGAGATCCTCGTCGCCCATTGCCTGCATGTGGAGATATGCGACCTTGCCGTCGGTCTTCTTCTCGACCATCTCGCGTCTCTGGTCCTCCCACTCGCGGTATTCGAGGCTGCGGATTGCTGACGGGCTGGTGGTGTGTACCTTGACCTCGTTCTCCTTTCCGCCGCGACGGAAGGTGAGTCTGAGCTCATCCATCTGGACGCTGCTGGTGAAGTATGATTCCCTGTTCACGGCATTGTCGACCTTCTCGCCGTTCACGGCAACGAGTACGTCGTTCTTCCTGATGTCGAGTCCATATTTATCCGCAGGGGAGTCAGGGATGATCCTCTCGACCTTGTATGGATCATCGGCAGAGAATACGATGCCGGTGAGGTAGGTGCGCATCCTGGTCTCAGTCCTTTCCTCAGAGCCGGTGGATGAGAATCCGAGGTGGGATGAGTTGAGCTCGCCGAGCATGTCTGCAAGGAGGGTGCGGAGATTGTCGCGTGTCCTTACATAAGGAAGGAGCGACGCGTAGTAATCGCGGACGGCCTTCCAGTCGGCGCCGTGGAAATTGACGTCATAGTAGTTCTGGTCGAGTGCGCCCCAGCATTCGTAGAACATCTGTGAGAACTCGTCGGCAAGTACCTTCTCGATATTTTTGTTTACATCTATCTTGCTTGCGCTGAGAGAATTAGGGTCAATCTTATAAAGTGATCCTCCGCTGATCGCGAAGAGCTCCTCATCGGAAGCGAAGAAACCGCCACCGTTGAATTCCTTGATGCGCTTAGGCTTCGCTTCCGGATCCTTCAGGTCGAGTGCGAAAGCTGCTCTCTGACCATTTGAATATGCACTGTAGAGAAGGAGTTCCTTGCCCTTTGCGGCGAACACGAAGAGGCCGTTCTGCGAGCCTTCGTAGTCGACTCTCTGCATCCTGCGGAAGATGTTGCTGAAGTCTATCTTCATCTCCTCCTTATCTTCTGTCTTGTCAGCATCCTTCTCAGGCTCTTCCTTCACGGCCTTGGCGTTCTTCTTTGAAGCTTTGCCGCCGTCCTTTGCCTCAGCCTTAGGCTCGTCCTTCTTTTCTTCCTCGAAGAGCTTGTCGTACTTGTCCGACTTGAAGGCGGTGTCGTACTTCTGGAGCGGAAGCTTATAGAGGTAGGTGGAGCCTCCGCGAGGGAAGGTAGTAGCCGTGAGGTTTGCGAGAAGATACATGTACTTTCCGTCAGGAGAGAAAACCATTCCGCCCTCGGACGACGCCGATGAGGTCATGTTGGTGAGCTTCTTGTCCTTGAACGAATATACATATATGTCGCTCTCGAATCTGTCCATTGCCTCGAATGCGAGGTAGCTGTCATCTGCGGAGAAACTGATGTCATAGCTCTGGTATGACCAGAATTCTGCGCTAGCGACCTCGAACACGTTGCCGCTCTCCATCTCGCATACCTTCACGGAGCTGTTGCCGTCAATGAAGGCGAGCTTGTCGCGCTTGTTGGATACGCTGAGTCCCTTGATGATGGCCATAGGCTCATATACTGCACTTTCGGCAGAGGAACCGTCGCCCGAAATCTTGTAGAGATTGATGTAGCCCTTATTGGTGCGGGTGTAGTAGATCGTCTTGTTGTCCTTGCTCCATTCAGCTTCGTTTACCCTCTCGTCGGAAG
Organism: Candidatus Cryptobacteroides sp.; assembly: GCF_056207615.1. Classification (NCBI taxonomy): domain Bacteria; kingdom Pseudomonadati; phylum Bacteroidota; class Bacteroidia; order Bacteroidales; genus Candidatus Cryptobacteroides; species Candidatus Cryptobacteroides sp. The sequence goes on from NZ_JBAEER010000036.1 coordinate 2,560, forward strand.
GGGTCTTGAGCTTGGTGAGATATTCGCACTTCGCGTCTGCGACATAGAGTTCGCCCCTTATCACGAGAGCGAACTTCTTGCCGTCGGGTGAAACGGACGCATAGGTAGGCTTCTGGTCTGAGAACGATCTTTTCACGGTCACTCCGCCTGCTGCAACGTTGATTTCCGGAATGCTGGTCTTGCCGCTCTTGAGGTCAAGGACGTTTATCTGATACTCCTTGAGGAACACGATGGCAGAGCCGTCTGCAGCGATGGAAGGGTACTGGATGGACTTGTCGAAGTTGGTGAGCTGCTCAGGCTTTCCGCCCTTGACATACTTCACGATGTTCGACTCCTGGTTGAATTCGTCGCTTACATAGTAGATGTTGCCGGACCTGTCAACCATAGGCCAGGTGTCCTTTCCTATATAGTCGGTGAGTTCCTTGTAGTCCTTGCTCTTTGGATTCCATGACTTGATGTTCGGGTTATGGTCACCGACATATCTCTTCCTGGTAGGGAAGCTGATGCTCTCCATTGACTCGTTGAAGAGGAATTCTCCGGTCTTGGGGTTCTCCACGAGGTTGACCACGGTGTTAAAGAAGCCGTCGAACATGAGCGAAGGAGTGCCTCCTGCTGCCGCCACCTTGAAGGTGGTCCTCCTTGCACTGCCTCTGGTGGACTCGAAATAGATGTACTTCGAATCGGCAGACCACGACACTGGGACGTCTCCGGCCTCATGGAAGGTCAGCTGACGCGCCTTTCCTCCATTGACGGAAACTACATAGACGTCGTTGTTGCCCTGGATGTCCGAACTGAACGCGATCCACTTGCCGTCCGGAGAGACTACGGGGTAGTTCTCGTTTCCTCCGAGCGAGATGAAGGTAGATGCCAGACCTCCTTCCACGGGGACGCAGCAGATGTCTCCGTCGTAGGAGAAGTATATCTTGCTGCCGTCAGGGGAGAGGGACGGATGATATGCAAAGCGGATAGGTTCAGCTGATGCGATCGCTCCGAGAAGGAGCATGGATGCTGCGAGGAGTATTCTTTTCATCGGATGTGTGATTCTTCTGTAATGTTTGGAATGCAAAGATATGAAATACTATGTATTGATGTGCAGGAGGTGGAATTTTGTGTGCCTTGTACCCCATTCCGTACGGGTTTCTGTCAAAATGAATTACATTTGCATATCTAAGGCTATTAACCAAACACATTATGTACACTAAACTCATCAAGCTTTCAGTAGCTGCCCTTGCGCTCAGCTTTGCCGTCGCTGCATCAGCACAGCCTCGCCGCGCTCCGGAAGTTATGCCGAACTTTGCACCTACCCCAGCGGCAGTGCAGAACGTGACCCATCCTACCTTGGATGACTATTTCACTCCAGTCTATCCTGCGACCAAGTCGAAGAAGCCTGTCTCAGTGGCTCCTACCACTCCGGACAAGGACGGTTTCATCCGCAGGTGGGCTCTTCTCGATCCTATCACCAAGCCTGAGCTCAGGAGCAACAATCTGTTCACCGACAGCTGGCTTCGCGAGGAGTTCGCAGTGGAGCATTTCCCTTACCAGCAGACCATGCTTCCCAAGGATGGCCAGAAGATAAAGCTCGACAAGAAGACAACTCTCACATGGCACTGCCTCGACAGCAAGAACTACAACGTGAAGCTCTATCGCTTCGCTACCGGTCTCGGACTCCGTCCTACCGAAGGCAAGTTCTTCGCCGTTACCGTGATCGAATGCGAGAAGGACATGACAGTCCGCATGGCAGTTGGATCTAACTCCGGCTCTATGTGGTGGGTTAATGGTGAGGAGGCACTCCTCCTTTCTAACGACCGCCGTATGGTTGTTGACGACGTCGTCTCAAAGAAGATCACTCTCCACGCGGGAAAGAACATCGTCCGTGGCGTTGTCATCAACGGTCCTGGTATGTCTGACTTCTGCGTTCGCTTCCTCGACGAGAAGGGCAAGCCTGTCACAAATATCAAAGTGTCTAACGAATAATCGCCTGTTATCATGAATACAAGAATTTCTCTTATGGCAGCAGCCATGATTGCCGGCTTCTCATTGTCAGCAAACGCACAGATCACCGGCGATATCTATGTACATGACCCATCTACCATCGTAAAGTGCGACGGTAAGTATTATACCTTCGGTACCGGCAGCGGCGGAAGTTGGTCTGAGGATGGCTACACCTGGCACAGCGGTGCTGTCCGCATCGGCGGCGGTGTTGCTCCGGACATCATCAAGATCGGCGACCGCTACCTCGTCTCATACTCTTCGAACTTCCCTGAGACCGAGGGTAGGACCAAGGGTAACATCATCAACATGTGGACCAAGACCCTTGACCACACTTCTCCTGATTTCGGATATTCAGACGCGATGCTCGTAGCATGGGCGGGCGCTGATGACGACTGCTGGGCAATCGACCCTGCATTCCTCATGGGCCCTGACGGACGCCTCTGGCTTTCTTATGGTACATACTTCGGCGCTATCCGCATCGTGGAGCTCGATCCTAAGACCGGAGACCGCATGCCTGGCAACGAGGCTGTGGATGTGGCTATCGATTGCGAGGCCACCGCACTCATGTACAGGAACGGCTGGTATTATCTCCTCGCAACCCACGGAACTTGCTGCGACGGAACCAACTCTACCTATAACATCGTCGTTGGTCGCTCACGCAATCCTCAGGGACCTTATGTTGACAACATCGGTCGCGACATGATGCAGGGCGGCGGTAAGATGGTCCTCTCTGCAGGTAACCGCGTCACCGGTCCTGGCCATTTCGGACAGACAATCGAGGACGAGGGTGTCGAGAAGATGTCTTGCCACTATGAGGCTGACTTCGACAGAAGCGGTCGTTTCGTCATCGGTATCCTTCCGCTTCTCTGGAAGAATGATTGGCCGGTAGCTGGCGATCCTTTCAAGGAGGGCACCTACGAGATCGAGTCACAGAGACGTGGCTACGCTCTCGAGCTTGGCGTCGACTTCGTGAGAATGCCTGGTAGGATGGCTGGCTTCGGCGGTCCTGTTGGCGAGAACGTGATCATCGAGGATCAGAAGCTCGAGGACGTCATCGGTGGATGGCCAGCTGGCAATATCGACATTCGTTGCTCCGACTATATGTTCCGTCCTAACCAGAAGTGGACTGTTACCGCAGTTCCTGAGTACGGTGGATACCTCGGACAGCCTTACTACAAGCTCACCATCCAGGGTACCGACCGCGCACTCGCTGCAACCGCTGACTGCGAGCTTACTTCAGTTCCTGAGTTCACCGGTGCTCCTGAGCAGCTCTGGAGAATCGACCAGAACGTTGATGGCACCTTCCGTATCATGCCAAAGGCTGTTCCTGGACACGAGGGTGAAAGCCTCGTTCTCTACACTACCGGTGACAGCTCAGTCGCTCTCGGTGCCTGGAACTTCAACGACGACAACTGCAAGTGGGATTTCCGCGACAGGTAGTCTGAACGACAGACAGGAGAACTCTCTGAGACATATTCTCCCGGAAGACGATAAATATGGGGCGATGGCGATTCTGCCATCGCCTTTTTTTGTATATTTGTATCTGACCCAGACTGTATGGGAAAGAATGAAATACCCCTGATCTACTATGGAATACACATCAAATTCAGACAAGCTGACACGTGACTATTTCGACTCCATGTTGCTGGAGCCCCGCTATCTTGACTCATGCATACCTTCGACTAAGCTCGAAATATATGGGCATGTCTTCGATACTCCTATCATGACGGCGGCGCTTTCGCATCTGTTCAATACTGTCCCCGACGGAATGAACGTGTACGCAAGGGGAGCGGCGCAGGCGAATGCCCTGCACTGGGTAGGAATGGGCGAAGCCGATGAGCTTGAAGAAGTGCTCGATACGGGAGCGAAGAGCATCAAGATCATCAAGCCACACGCGGACAATAAGCTCGTTTTCGAGAAGATTGAGCATGCCGTGAAGAGCGGATGCATTGCCGTGGGAATGGACATTGACCACCCTTTCACACCCGGGGGAGAATACGATATCTGCTGTGGATTCCCGTTGAAGAGCAAGTCGACGGAGGAACTTGCAGAATTCGTTCAGGCAGCAGGTGTGCCTTTCGTAGTGAAGGGCGTACTCAGCGTCAAGGATGCAGAAAAGTGCCTCAAGGCTGGCTGCAAGGGCATCGTGGTGTCCCATCATCATGGTATGATTCCTTATGCTGTACCTCCTCTGATGATGCTCGAAGACATAGTGAAGCTTGTCGGAACGGAGATGCCAGTCTTCGTGGACTGCGGAATCGCAAGCGGCGTCGATGCCTACAAGTGCCTCGCGCTCGGAGCTACGGCCGTTTCCGTGGGACGACATCTGATGGGCTTCCTCAAGGACGGCCCTGACGCTGTCGAGGCAAGAATAAGGCAGATGAATGCTGAACTCGCGGGCATCATGGCCAAGACGGGGGTCAGGAACCTCGGAGAATTCGATCCAAGTGTAATCCATAAAAGAAATTTCTGATGCTTCTCGGTGTATCGTCATCACTCAGCCATGAAACTCCTCAGGAGTGGGCTGCGAAACATATTGCATTAGGCCTCAGGTCTGTCAATTTCCCAGTCGACTATCTCGCTGGAGAAGATGTATTCATGGCCTACAAGAAGGCTGCAGACGAGGCTGGACTCGTGATCGCGGAGGTAGGCGTATGGCGTAATACCCTTGCTGCGGATCTCGGTGAGAGGAAGAAATGGACGGACTACGCGATCGGTCAGCTGCGTATGGCTGACGCCATCGGTGCCCGCTGCTGCGTGAACGTAATGGGAACTCCGTATGGCCCGCGATGGGACGGAGGATACAGGGACAATTTCAGTGAGGAGGCATGGAAGCTCTCGATTGCCAAGATTCGGGAAATCATAGATGCAGCAAACCCCAGGACCGCCAAGTTCAGCATCGAGTCCATGCCGTGGATGATACCGAGCAGTCCGGATGAGTATCTGCTTATGATGGAAGAGGTGGACCGTCCTCAGTTCGGAGCACACCTCGACGTCGTTAACATGATCACATCGCCACAGAGATATTTCTACAATGACGAGTTCCTCCACGAATGCTTCGACAAGCTGAAGGGAAGAATAGTGAGCTGCCATCTCAAGGATATCAGGCTTAAGGAAGAATATACATTCCAGCTCGAAGAGTGCGCATGCGGAGAGGGAAGCCTGGACCTTGAGCTCTACGCGAGGCTTGCGGAGGAAGAGAATCCTCAGATGCCTATGATCATCGAACATCTGGATTCTGACGAGGAGTACGAGGCCAGTGTGGCATACGTCAGGAGACATCTTGGTATCTAGCGAAATAGTTCCTAAATTGCAAAGATTTTATATTAAGGTACAGTCTTATGCCGTTTTCTGAATCACTTGCTGCCTATGGACATGTCTGGGCCATCCAGGCCGTTGTCCTCATAGCCTTGACCATTGCTGTCGTGTTCAGTTGGAAGCGTCTGATGAAGTACGTCGCAACCAATATGTTGAATATCGCCCTCGTAATCTGGGGCGTTGGCGTTGGTCTTTATTTACTCGGTTTCTCCTATGAGGGAACCGCTCGTAGCTTTCCGGCGCTCATCATCCGTGCGATGCAGGCTGCGTTGGGAATGTTCCTCTCCGAGAACGAGCTGATCGAGGTCTCGGAGCATTACAAGGAGAGCCCTGTGTACATGACCATATTTGCCGTGACTCACTTCAGCGCCCTTTTCCTCAGTGCCATACTCGTGTTCAATACCATAGGCTATAGACTCAGAAGCTCGTTCAAGCTCCTGGTAGAGTCCATCAGGTCCAGGGTACAGAAGAAGGATACCTATGTTTTCTTGGGTGTGAACTCGCCTTCCATGAGCCTTGCACAGGACATCAGGAAATCATACCCGGATGCAAGAATCATCTTCCTACAGCAGTCGAGGGAACATTCCATGGGAGAGAAACTGGAGGTGACTCAGCTGATCGACTCGGCTACAATGAGCAACCATGGCACTTCAGTTGAGGGCCTCGTCGATACGATCGATTCTGCCTTGCTCCTTTACGTGAACTCAGAATCTGCCCGCAGGGACAAGGGCAAGTACACAAAGCTCCGTCGCATACTCGAGTCGTCGAATATACTCTACCTGCACTTCTTCAGTGATGACGAGGACCAGAACATAACCCTTGCCGAGCTGTTCTTCAATGGACTCGGTCTTGATTTCAGCAAGGTCAAGACAGTTAAGTACTATGTCCTTGCCGGAGAGAGCGCGAAGAGACATTCTGTCGAGGAATTGATTGCTCTTCGTGGAGATGACGGAGGAAAGATAAAGACAATCTTCGTCGACCGTACGCAGCTGGCGGTAGCATCGCTCATGCATGACGTGGAGACGCACCCTGTCACGACTTATCCTGAAGACTCTATAGTCGATGGTCGCGTAGCAGGGGAGTTCAACGCATGGCAGCTGGGACTAGGCGGTACGGGAAAGGAGATGTTCCGTTTCTTCTATGAGTTCTCTTCTTTCATAGGAACTGACGACAATCCTGTCCGCAGACATATTACCATCTTCGACAGGGAACTCGATAAGATTGAGGGAAAGATGTTCCGCTCATGTCCGTCTTTCCTTGAATCCGGTAGCGTCGAATGCCTGCAGACAGAGATCGGCGGCATTGGATTCTGGAAGCGTCTGAGCGAAGCCGCGAATACCTTGAACTGTATCTGCGTTTCACTCGGAGATGACGAGAAGGACATCAACTGTGCGAGGGACCTCTATCGTCATCTGCTGCAATATCGAACGGCTCCGGTCGTGAATACGCGCATCTATGTCAGGGTGTATTCTCCGCAGTATGAGAGCCTGATGAAAGGACTTGCAAAGGAATATAACGATGGCAAGAGTGGAATAGAGATAGTCCCATTCGGTGGCATAAGCGATATCTTCAATACCAGGATCATCCTCAAGTCGGACGTCCTCGACGCCTTCAAGCAGTTCAACTATTGGTTCGACATGATAAGGGGACGAAATCAGGGTATGGACGCAGAGCAGTGCTGGAACAGTGATTTCTCCATATCGAAATACAAGGACAAGTACGTTGACCCGGTGGTGTCTCTTGACGAACTCCACAGGAGAAAGGACCAGTGTGCGTCCCAGACCTTCTATATCGGAACGCTTCTCTACCTCGCTGGCATAAGGCGGGGTGACAAGGATAGGCTTCTTGAGATCGCCGAGGTTACCGGCCAGAGGAAAGTCGATCATCTCGGATATGAGTATGCAGCACCTCGGACGGCGGAGTTACTCGATGTGCTCGTGAGGACCTCATATCTCAAGCAGTTGGCCCTCCACGAGTGTCTCGGTTATCGACCAGGTGATGAGGAGGCCATAAAGAAGGATCGCGGATCATCCGTGAAGATGAAGCTCTCCCAGTACTCGGTCCCATGGGACGAAGCTTCGGACAAGACCAAGCGAGTGGCCTATGCCGTGCTTGACACCAGCTTCACTCTCGCTAAGGATATAGTAAGCAAATATATGTAGTAAGCTATGTTTAAGAATTTGAAACTTGGATCGTTCGCGAACCTTGCCTTCTTTACCGTTGTCATAGGTACTATAGTCTTTACCATAGGCTTCGGTTCGACGATATATCTTGCGCGCCAGGAGGTGCAGGCAGAGACGGATCAGAAGGTCAATCAGGCAGTGACCCTCGTTCAGACCTATGTGGATGGACAGCTTCAGAGGGTTGAGGACGTGGCATATACTCTCCTTAGCAGCAAGTTCTCGTCAACAAAGAGAAATGAGGACGGGAAGGGGTTCGTGACCATCGACCCTAAGTCCTTCGTGCTTCCTTCTGAGGAGGAGGTCTTCGAAAGTCTCGAGCATTTCATGAATACAAACCCCCATATATGCGGTGTGGCCGTGGGTTTTGAACCATTCCTCTATACCGACACGAAGGGCGAGTATGGATTTGCGGCTTATGTGACCAACGTGAGCGGCAAGAACGAGAGGCTCAGTCTCGGAGAGATACATGATTTCCGTCAGAAGGAGTGGTACATGGAAGCCCGCAATACCAACAGCGCATACTGGAGCCGTCCTTTCGCCGAGACCAGTCAGGGTGAGGTCGTGGCATGCTTCAGTGTCCCTCTTCATGGGGTCGGGGACAGGATAGTCGGTGTGCTTGCTCTTGACATCAATACCGAGGCTTTCCGAAACAAGTGCGACGAGGTGACTCCTATCCAAGGCTCGGAAGTGTCTCTCGTTGACCGAGAGTTCAATGTGATATCCCATCCGAATCAGAACTACATACTCAAGAACATAGGCGAGATCGACCAGTATTCACTGTACCAGAGCTCGGACAGCCTCCGCGACAAGATGACCAAACATGAGAGCGGCCATTATCTCGTGAACAAGGGAACCAAGAGAGAGGCGATGTTCTATTTTGCCCCTATCGAACGTACCGGTTGGACCATCTCGATCGAGTGCCCAATCAGTGAGATCTACAGGAGCGTCAACCACATGAGGCGCACCACTTCCGTGATTGCTGCTCTCAGCATGCTCTTCATGCTGCTGTGCTTCGGTTTCCTCTTCAACCGTATCCAGAATGTGACGACTTCGAAGGCAGTGATCGACCGCGACCTTTCGATCGCTTCTGCAGTGCAGATGGGTATGCTTCCGAAGCTCTATCCGGCATTCCCGGAACGCAAGGATATCGATATCTACGGCTTCCTCAAGCCAGCGAAGACCGTCGGAGGTGACCTCTATGACTATTTCATACGCGATGGCAAACTTTTCTTCTGTATCGGTGACGTGAGCGGAAAGGGAGTGCCAGCGAGCCTTTTCATGGTGGTCGTAAGGTCTCTGTTCAGAAATATCTCGCTCCATACCGATGACCCTGCGGAGATCGTCTCGTCGCTCAATATCGCAATAGCCGAGAACAATACGCACAATATGTTCTGTACGATGTTCCTCGGAATTCTCGACCTCAGCAACGGTAAACTCGATTACTGCAACGCCGGTCATAACCCTCCTATCGTGAGAAGGATGATGGATAGGGGACACGTGGACGTCCATTATGCGACACCTAAGGTCAATGTCGCGGTCGGCGTGATCGACGGTTTCGAATACGAGAGTGAGCATACCGTCCTCGGTAAGGGTGACGCGATTTTCCTCTATACCGACGGCGTGACCGAGGCCGAGGATTCGAACAAGAATCTCTTCGGTGAGGAAGCCACCTTGAATGCTCTCTCACATGCACGCAGGAGCAATGCAAAGACTGTGAAGGACTATGTTGACCATGTGTATAAAATGGTCAAGGACTACGCCGGTAGCGCAGACCAGAGCGATGACATCACCATGCTCGTCATCGAGTACAAGGGTCTTCCGGTGCTCCATCTGAAGAACAATATCGAGAACGTTCCTAACCTCGCGGAGTGGCTGGAGATGCTGGCTTCCGAGGTGGACCTGCCGGAAGATAAGCTCTTCAATCTCCATCTCGCTATGGAAGAGGCGGTGGTGAATGTCATGAACTATGCATATCCTGGCAAGGAGGGAATGCCGGTTGACATCACCTGCAACATGATAGGCAACAGCTTGATCTTTGTCATCGATGATCAGGGCGTGCCTTTCGATCCGACGGCTCATGACGATCCGGATATAACCCTCGATGCCATGGACAGACCTGTGGGAGGACTCGGAATCATGCTGGTTCGCAAGATAATGGAAACAGTCAGCTACGAAAGGACCAGAGACGGTCACAACAGACTGACCCTTACTATGAATGTATAGAAATTGACAAATATGAATCTTCTTATCAACGACAACGGAAATGTGGTCACTGGCGTGCTCCAGGGCCGTCTTGACACTCTTGCTGCAACTCAGTTCGCAAAGGATATGGAACCACTTCTCGAGAAGGCTGACAAAGCCATAGTGCTCGATTGCAGCAGTCTCGAGTTCATCTCTTCTTCGGGACTGCGACTCTTTCTCACTCTCCGCAAGGCTGCCACCACCAAGGGCGGTAAGATCACCCTCAGGGGAGTGTCACCAAGCGTCAAGCAGGTGTTCACGATAACGGGTTTCAACACCCTTTTCGATTTCGAATAAGGCGCCTAGCTGCCTATCTGTACAGATTTTGCGTCGTCGAGGATGAGCTGAGCTCTTTCCTCGATGTCGTCTGAAGTCTGTCCTTCTATGACCTCGAGGAGCTTCTTGATTCCGAGCAAACCGGCACCGGCCTTGATTACCTTGATGTAGCATAGGTTCTGGACACCGATGCTGGACGAGATGATGTCGAGGTCTGTCCTTCCGAGCATTCTCGAAGCGAGTACGAAGGCATCGTCGCTGTATTCCTTGATCATCCTGTCAAGGTCTCCGAGAGTCTTGAGTCCGAGGAAGGTGAAGGCTGATAAGTACTGATCGAGCGGTGCGCTGAGTATCTCTGCCTGATTGACTGCGGCTATCCTCTTGTCGAGCTTGTCGAAAGGCTTGAGCTCGAGATAGCTGTGGAGCGAGTCTCCGTCGAGAGGGACCTCGTCGAACTTCCCGCCTTCCACGAGGCTCTGCACCTGACGCCTATAGTTGTTGATTGCCGTCCTGATATGGCTGAACTGCTCGTCGGCAAGCTCGAGCATGCCCGCAAGCCTGTAGAGATTCTTCAGATGCTCGCGAGGAATCTCGATGTCGGTCTTGTATCCTATGTCATGGTTTATGGTCGCCCATGCGTGCTGCAGGGCTGTCCTCATCTGGATCTCGAAACGAATCTCGTTGATCTCAGGGTGCTCTGGATCATAGTACATGTCCTTCGGTATCCTGCAGATATAGTGGAGGGAATTGTATCCGAAGCTGTCAAGCTCATGGCTCTTTCTCTTGTCCACGCTGTTCTCCCAGTCCACGTCGAAATACTTGTCCACGAGCGAAGATATCTTGTCCACGTCATCGGTGTAGAATGTGATGATACGGGCACCTACAAGGTCAGTGATGTCGTCCAGGGTCGCATACTTGTAGCCCTTCTTCGCCAGTTTTCCTGCAAGGCTCTTCTCCTCCTTAATCCTGGAGGCGACGCCGTCTACATACAGTCCGGCTTCCTTGACGCACTCGTTGAGCTTGCCAACCACGATTTCCTGTATCTTCCTGAGTGCAGGAAGTCTCTCGATGTAATCCTCCATCAGCATGGTGCAATGGAGATCCAGTCCGTAATCTTTCATTCTATCTATAGGTCTGAGTTTTACATTTCATGAAGGGGAGTCTGTTCCATAGGGAAAACCTCGTCTATGAGGCTTGAGAACTCCTTGAATGCTTCCGTGTCTTCGAGTTCCCTGAGCGCATCCCTGAGTCCCTGATAGTGCCAGATGTGGTCTGGCTTGCCGCCAGGTGCGTGGAACATGTCCCACACCTTGTCTCCTTTGACCCTGTAGTCCCTTGCGATACCGCGCATGTTGGAAAGCTTGTCTCCGAGTGCAGCAATCTTTGCCTCGCGGCTGGCATTTCGTATCTTGTCCATCGCCACCTTCTTCTGCGCTATCCAGTCTCCTTCCTCTGCGGCTACTGTGTCGACATAGACTATGTATGCGACCTTCTCACCGAACTCCCTGCGTATGTCATCCATGGTGATGCCGGTGTCCTCTACGGTGTCGTGGATGGCAGCGGCCGCAAGCACCTCCTTGTCGTTGGTCATCGTCGCGACAATGGACATGGCCTCGAGGCAATGTATGACGTATGGATATCCTTTGCAGCGTCTTTCTGTACCGGCATGGGCGTCTACGGCAAAGTGGATGGCCTTGTCGACAAATGAGGTATCAAGTGGAAGGTTTGCCATTTCTGTATCGGTTATAATCGTTCTAGAATCCGTAGTGTTCACGGAAAAGTTCATGGAATTTGTCGAGACTGCCCTTGAGGTTCCTCTCAATCAGCAGACATTTGACCATGGCGTAAGGGAAGATAAGATCATAGGCTTCGTCCTCGGTGAGCTTGCCGTCGAAATATGCATCCACGAAGTATTTCCAGAACTTCCTCGCGGTTGCTGCGCTCATGTGGAAGAACTCCCTGATGAAGGATTCGTCGTTGAGCACACAGCATATCAGCACCATTGAAAGGTCGAAATATGGATGGCCGATCGCGAACTCTCCGAGGTCGATGAAATATGACTCACCGTCCACCAGGAGAAGGTTCCCGAACTGAAGGTCTCCGTGTAGGGCAGTGTCTGTATCCGGAGTCGTGCGTATCACCTTGTCCATGAATTCTCTCTGCTGCTCTGTCCAATAATGGTTGTTTGCGAGCAGGCCGAGGTACTGGTCCTTCACTGATGGAAACGAACCGGCTGGGAGCTTGGTCGAGTGCAGCTTCCTGCACATGGACGCGAACATGCGGGCGTACTTCTCGACCTCTTCGGGATTGTTTCCTACCGCGCGTGCGTATGATACCTTATTGACTAGCCTGGTGAACTTGATTCCGTAGCGACCCTTTCCATCTGTGATGAAGCATCCCGGCTCGGGGGACGGAATCCCGGCGTCATGAACCTTCCTTGCATTCTCATACTCCATATAGACGACATCCGTGTCCGCGGAACTTCCGTAGAGCTTCACCATCAGGAGAGGATTGTTCTTGTGGTTGTAACTTTCTCCGTTGGCGCCTTCGCCCGAGCGCTCGTATTCGCTCATGTCTATGATTTCTGCATTGTATTCGGCCATGTTGCTGTGCTGTTTGTATGAATCATGTAAAGATAGTCATTCTCGGATTCATTCCCAAGCTCCGCGGCGCAGAATCATCGGCACATCCTATTCTTTCCAACGTCCGAATGCGAGAAGTATAGGGATGATTTCGAGTCGGCCGAGCAGCATCTCTGCCATGCTGGTGCACTTGAGAAGAGCAGGGAAGTCCGCATAGTTACCGACCGAGCTGACGTCGCCGAATCCGGGACCCACGTTTCCGACGCATGCGATGGACGCGCTCATCGCGGTGGTGAGGTCGAGGCCGCCGACTATGTTCACGAGCGTTCCGACGATGACTATCACGAGGTAGAGTACGATGAAGGTGTTGACGCTGCGTATCATGGATTCGCTGACCCAGCTGCCGTTCATCTTGATGCCGAGGATGGCGTGTGGACGCCTGATGCGGTAGAGCTCGTTCTTGCAGTTCTTCGCGACCATCAGCATCCTGTCGACCTTGATGCCGCCGGCGGTGGATCCGGAACATCCGCAGATCAGCGAGCAGACGACGAGTATGCCTTTGCCCAGGTTCGGCCAGACATTGGTGTCAGCGGTCGCGAATCCGGTTGTGGTGGTCAGGGATGCAACCTGGAACGCAGCAGGACGAAGGGCTGAGAAGAAACCTTCATACTTGCCGGTGAGCCAGAGGTCGGCCGTGAGTCCGAGAGTCGCAACGAGCATCATCAGAAGGTAGACCCTCGTGACCTCGAACCTTGCATGCTGCCTGTCCTTGGTGAAGAGCAGAGAGTATATCTGGATGAAGCTCACGCCCGATATGATCATGAAAATGATGAGCACTATCTCGGATGCGACATTGTCATACGCAGCGATGCTGGCGTTCTTGATGCAGAAACCGCAGGTGCTGCAGGTCGACATCGCGTTGGTGATCGCGTCGAACCAATCCATTCCGGTGATGCGGAGCGAGAAGGTACACAAGGCTGTGAGGGATGTATAGATGACGAGCATCATGCGTACGATGTTCTTGCCCCTGCGGGTGGTCTGGTCCGATGCGATGCTCGAGATTTCCGAGCCGGAGAGCGCAGACCTGTCATCATGGCTCTTGGAAACGAAGAGGGAGAAGACCGCGACTATACCGATTCCTCCTATCCATGAAGTCGCCATTCTCCAGAAAAGCAGTCCGGCTGGTACGGCTTCGATGTCGTCGAGTATGGATGCGCCGGTGGTGGTGAAGCCGGATACGCTTTCAAAGAGAGAATTGACGGGAGTGAATTCCTTGCCGAAGCAGAGGTATGGGAGCATTCCGAAGACGCAGGCGGCGAGCCATGAGAACACTACGACGTGGTATCCTTCTGCCTTGGAGACGTGCTTGCCGTGGCGGGTGAAGATGAGTGGGTATCCTCCGACGATGAAAGTTATGAATGCAGAATAGAGCAGGGGAATGAGACTCTCCCTGTCGTGCATTGCGAAGGCAACTAGTGCCGAAGCGAGCATAAGCGTGGCCACCATGACCAGCGTGAGTCCGACATATCTGAATATGATCTTTGTTCTCATTATTTTCGTTTTTTCATTTGCCGGGCACAAAAGTATGGCAGGCTTTTGCATTTATCAATCCAATAATTTTTATCTTTGCATTGATAAAATCTATTAAGATGACTTTACAGCAGTTGGAATATATCATCGCGGTCAATGAGTATCAGCACTTTGGCAAGGCAGCAGAAGCCTGCGGAGTGACTCAGCCGACCCTCAGCCTGATGATAAAGAAATTGGAGGAAGAACTCGATGTGCAGATCTTCGACAGAGAATCTCATCCGGTAAGGGCGACGGAAATCGGAAGGAAGGTGCTCGAAAAGGCAGGCGTGATTCTCTATGGAACCCGTCAGCTGGTCGAGGTTACCAAGTCCGAGAAGGAACTCGCGTCGGGTAATGTGAGCATTGCCATGATCTCCACAGTCGCTCCGGTGCTTACTCCTGGACTTTTCTCACATATAGGAAAGAACTATCCTGCGATACATCCACAGATACAGGAGATGCTCACAGGTACCATTATCGACAAGCTGAAGAAGGCAGAGATCGACATGGGTCTTCTCGTCTCTCCTGTCGATTCACCGGATCTTCTCGAGATTCCTATATATCATGAAAAGTTCCTGGCATACGTGTCTCCTACCAATGAGCTTTATCAGAAGGAAGAACTCACCTCGTCGAAGCTTCTGGACCACCCGATATGGATCATGAAAGACGGCCTCCGACAGTTTGACCGCTCAATGCTGGCACCTGGAGAGAGGTTCAGCTACGATAAGATGTACGAAGGAGGAAGGGCAGGAACGCTGATCTACATCGTGAATGAGATGGGCGGATTAACGATCGTTCCGGAGCTCCATAAGGGACTGATACTGCTGAGCATGCAGAAGCATCTGCGTCCAATCGTGAATCCTGTGGTTACCAGGAAGATTTCCCTCGTGATCAGGAAGGACTACATCCACGAGAAGATGCTCAATATCGTGATTGATGCGCTGAAGACGGTAATTCCGTACGAAAATCAAGAAGAGATGGTACGAAACGGACGAATAAAGATCTAGCCTATGGGAAGCATGAAAGAGAGTTCAGGCCTGAAGCCGGGCTGTGTAGTGACTTTGATGGATTCCAATGACAGGGGAATACTGCGTCATGTCCATAAGGACCATGTCGAGATAGAGATTGACGGCCTGCTGTTCACTGCGGGCTTGAATGATTTCATCGTGAACGATCCTGCGGAAGACCGCGAGCTGATGCGTAGAGCAGGTACTGCGAAGCCTATGAAGGAGAATGCGAAGAAAGTCTCCGTCAGCGTTCCGAGCGAGATAACCGTGGATCTTCACATAGAACGCATACCAGGTGGATTCGATGCGCCGGAAGGCTTCGAACTACCTTTCCAGATAGAATATTTCAAGAGGGTGATCCGTCAGAACCTCAAGTACAGGGGCATGAGAATAAACGTCGTACACGGGGTAGGCGACGGTATCCTTCGTGATGCTGTGAGAAAGGAACTTGATGAGGTGTTCGCCGTTTCCTGTACCTGGAATCCAGGAATTGCCGGCGTTACTGTTGTTACGATAAAGTAAGCCTTTCGAGCCTACATGGTACAGCTGCGGTTCTTGGCGAGTTCTCCGGCGAGGACCTCTCCGGCATGCTGCTCGCTGAATTCGCGGTTTATGTCCGCGAGCTCTCTCAGCCCGTATACATAGTCGTCATACATGTCTGCAAGGTCGATTCCTTCGCAGTCAATGTCTGCTCCGAGACATTCCTTGACAATCTGAGACCTTTCCTCGAAGGTCGTATCCTTGATGAGTAAGCTTTTCATATTCATGTATTTTCTTCTCCAAAGATAATGCAATTAAAATTATTTGTCTATATTTGCGGCATAAAATAATATTGTATACAATTAAAATAGGACGCTATGAAAATCTACGAGTTCGACGTGCTGGATATGAAGAAGAACAAGGTAAGCATGTCAAGATATGAAGGAAAGGTAATGCTGATCGTGAACACTGCCACCAGATGTGGCTTCACCCCACAGTACGATGGGCTCGAGAAACTTCATGAGCAGTATAACGCACAGGGTCTTGAGATCCTGGGCTTCCCTTGCAATCAGTTTGCACATCAGGCTCCTGAGAATGAGCAGGAGATTGCGTCTTTCTGCTCCCTCAAGTATAATGTGAACTTTACCCAGTTCGCGAAGATTGACGTCAACGGAGATAATGCACATCCTCTCTATGTCTGGCTCAAGCAGCAGAAGACAGGAACCTTCGGAAGCGCGATCAAGTGGAACTTCACCAAGTTCCTCGTTGACAGGCAGGGTAATGTCGTCGGCCGATTCGGCCCTATGACGACTCCTGAGAAACTCGAATCAGAAATCAAGAAATACCTCTAATGGATCCGCTCAAGCTCGAAAACCAGCTTTGCTTTCCACTCTATGTGGCTGCGAAGGAGGTCGTACGCAAGTACAGGCCTTTCCTTAACCCTCTCGGATTGACATATACCCAGTATATTGCCATGATGGTATTCTGGGAACATAAGAGCGTTACCGTCGGCAAGCTTGGCGAGATACTCCGCCTCGACAGCGGGACGCTTACTCCTATGCTCAAGAAGATGGAGGCGGCTGGACTTGTAAGGCGCAGCCGCGGATCGAAGGATGAGAGGGTAGTGGAAGTCACCATCACCGAGCAGGGCGAGGCTCTCAGGGAGAAGGCTGCGGATGTTCCTTTGAAGATGGCAAGCTGCGTGTCGATCAGCCCTGAGGAGGCCGTACAACTCTTAGCAATTCTCAAGAAACTCAACTAATATTTACACACTATGGAAGAAAAGAAAACTTACCCATGCGAAACTTGTCCAATGAGGGCAAAGCACGACAAGAACCCAAAATCGCTCGGAGGTAGAATCTGGCGCTGGCACATCAATTTCTGCCCAGGCTGGAAGGCATACTTCACTTCCCGCACTGAGGAAGAGAAAGCAGCCCTCCGTGCGAAGTACGACTTCAAGAAGTACTAGAATTTATTCGTCTTACGCCAATCCATCAAGGGTTGGCGTATGATGTATAGGAAAGATTGTGTAACTTTACGGAATCACATTTGATATTTACAAGAACGATGTTACAGAAAGTTTTTTTTAAGTGTCTGAGCGCTTCTGCGCTTGCGTTTACTTTTTCTGCGTGCAGCAGTAATATCCAGGCCGACATGGTCGTATACGGCAAGATATTCACTTCCGAGTCCGAGGAATTGGCCGAGGCGTTCGCGGTGAAGGATGGAAAGTACATCTTCGTCGGTGACAGCATCAGTGCACAGAAATATATTGGAGAGAATACTGAGATTATCAATCATACAGGTAAAGGAATGGTGATGGCCGGATGTACGGAGGGCCATGGACACTATCTCGTGGCAGGTTTCCAGCACAACTCGCCAACTACACTTGCTTTAAGTCCTAAGGACAGCAGTAAGGATATCCTGGAAAAACTTGTCAAGAAAGTGTCAGAAGTAAATCCTGGCTATGTATATGGTTTCGGCTGGAGTTATACTGATCTGGACAGAAACCATGACTTCCCGACCAAGAAGCAGCTTGATGCTATCGCTGCAGATATCCCAGTGTATCTTTCAGACCAGGAGGGACATAAGGGACTTGTCAACTCTTATAGTCTCAATCAATCCGGCATCCTTGATGAGAACGGTAAGGTTCGCGACGATTTCAAGTACAAGAGTTTCGTCGAAGTCGACAAGAATGGATACCCAACCGGCCTGCTAAGAGAGCAGGCAGGCACATACGTCCGCTCTCGTTCATGCGTTTCTGCTGATGGAGGAGATATTTGGGTCAAAGCCATCGATGACATTCAGCATCTGTTGAACTCAATGGGCTATACTGCAGTCTTCGAAGCATGGGGTAACCAGGTGGGTATGGGCCTTTTTGAGACTGCAAACAAAATGGACAAGCAGGATAAGCTTACTGTCGACATCGCCCTTTCATACGAGATTGAAAACATTAGCCCGGAAGAGACAGAGAAGGGAATTCAGGAGGCTATTGATTCCAAGAAGTACGCCAGCAAGCATGTGAATGCAAACGTCCTGAAGATGTTTGAGGATGGTACTGTTGAGACAGGAACAGGATACAATATGATACCTGCTGCCGATGGCAGCAACGGCAGGGCTATCTGGAGCGTGGAAGAACTTACTGACATCACTCTGAAAGCCAACAGGGCAGGTCTTATGGTCCATGTTCATACCATGGGTGACGGTGCCATCCATAATGTGATGGATGCTTATGAGAATGCATATAACGCAAACAAGAAAGAGCATTTCTCTCCTGAACCAGTACGCAACCAGATGGTTCACATGCGTACGGTAGCCCCTGAGGATTTCGATCGCCTGGCAGAATGTAACATCTTATGTGTCAGCGGTATTCATTGGCATTGGATGAATGAGTCAACATTGGAATACTTCAAGTCATCCAACGCGATGAACGAGAAATACTACAATGAGGCATATCCATACCAGTCATTCATCAATCATGGTATTCATACTACCATTCATACCGATTCCCCAGCTACTTCCGGCTCTCCTAGGGATCCATTCGGAATCATGCAGATTGCCTGCACAGGTGTTCTCGTAAATGATCAGGTTAATTGCCCGAACCCATTCGACACCAAGGAGTGCGTCCGCAACCGTGCAGATTTCCTCCGTTCACTCACCATCGAGGGCGCATATCAGTTCTGCCGGGAGAATGAGAGGGGCTCAATCGCTCCAGGCAAGTATGCAGACTTCATCCTTATCGACAAGGATGTGCTGACATGCGACGTCAACGAGCTCCACGATACGAAGGTCCTCAATACCTACTTCGAGGGCAAGTGCGTATATGAATTATAGTGCAGGTCTAATATCTGTGAAAAAACACTGAAACTATGAAAGCAATTCTAACCGGAGCTACCGGCTATGTGGGAGAGGGCGTGCTTCTGGCAATGCTCGATGACAGAAGGATAGAGAAGGTCCTGTCCATCGGCAGGCGCCCTTGTGGCCATACGCATGAGAGACTGGAGGAGCTGATCGTACCGGACCTGATGGACATCAAGGAAGGAGATCCGCGTCTCGAGGGCTATGATGTCTGCTTCTTTGCTGCAGGAATAACCTCTGTAGGCACTCCGAAGGATGTCTATGACCGCATATCGTTTGAAATACCTACCTATTTTGCCAGCATCATGCCGAACAAGGACCAGATGACCTTCATCTATGTTTCCGGAGCGGGCACGACCGACAAGGGAAAGCAGCACTGGCAGAAGGTGAAGAGCGCGACGGAGAATATCATCCTCCGAATGGGATTCAAGCATGCCTTCGGCTGGAGGCCTATGCTCATGCTCCCATACAAGGACC
>NZ_JBAEER010000037.1:0-5215 GCF_056207615.1 Candidatus Cryptobacteroides sp.
AGCCATCGCCATCAAGCAGGCTGAGGAGACTCTCGCCGCTGCAGGCAAGGACATCAGGAACGAAGGCCTCGTGATGGGTTCAGACGCGTTCTTCCCATTCGGTGACAGCGTGGAGACCGCAGCAAAGTACGGAGTGAAGGCTATCGTACAGCCAGGCGGCAGCGTACGTGACCAGGAGAGCATCGACGCAGCGAATGCCAACGGCATCACAATGTTGTTCACAGGTGAAAGACACTTCAAGCATTAATATATGAAGGTACTCGTAGTAGGAAGCGGCGGAAGGGAGCACGCTATCGTGGATGCTCTCAGCCGCTCACCACAGGTTGAAAAGATATACAGCGCTCCCGGCAACGCGGGTATCGCTGCTCAGGCAGAGTGCGTGGCCATCAAGGACACTGACGTTGAGGGCCTCCTCCGTTTCGCGAAGGAGAACGCAATCGACCTCACCGTCGTCGGCCCTGAGGCTTCCCTCGCAGTTGGAATCGCAGACGCTTTCCGCGCTGAAGGTCTCAAGATCTTCGGTCACACCAAGGCGGCCGCAAGGATAGAGACCAGCAAGGAGTTCGCAAAGATCATCATGGAGAAGTACGACATCCCCACCTCGGGATACAAGTCGTTCGACTCATACGAAGAGGCACTCGCATTCGTGAGCGGCCGTCCTTTCCCAGCAGTCCTCAAGTACGACGGACTCGCTGCCGGCAAGGGAGTGGTGATCGCACAGGATCTCGCGGAGGCAGACTCGGCACTTCGTGACATGCTCCTCGACACAAGGTTCGGACAGGGTAAGGTGGTCGTAGAGGACTTCCTCACCGGTCCTGAGTTCTCTTTCATGTGCTTCGTAGACGGCGAGAAGGTCTACCCTATGCCTCTCGCACAGGACCACAAGCGTGCCTATGACGGCGACAAGGGCCCTAACACCGGCGGAATGGGAGCATACACCAAGCTTCCTTTCATCACCGACGAGGACAGGGAATACGCTCTCGAGAAGGTGCTCAAGGCAACTGCCAAGGCGATGGTCGCTGAGGGCTGCCCTCTCACCGGAGTTCTCTACGGAGGCCTCATGAAGACACCTGACGGAGTCAAGGTCATCGAGTTCAACGCACGTTTCGGCGACCCCGAGACCGAGGTGGTGCTTCCTCTGATCGAGAGCGACATCTACGACATCTTCGAGGCGGTGGCTACTGGCCGAAATGCAGAGCAGCCTCGCTGGAGCGACGATGCGACCATTGGCGTCGTGCTCGCTTCCAAGGGTTATCCTGGCTCATACGAGAAGGGATACGAGATCTGCGGAACCGAGACCGTCGACGGAGTCGTATATCATATGGGTACAGCAAACAAGGACGGCAAGCTCCTGACTGCCGGAGGTCGCGTGATGATCGTCACCTGCCGCGCAAAGGACCTTGCATCTGCTCACGTGAAGGTGAACGCAGAGGTAGAGAAGATCCAGTGTGAGAATCTCTTCCATCGTACGGACATCGGTCACAGGGCATTTGAAGAATAGAAAGAAATGGAGAATCAGACACTTCTCGCCGTTACTCCGATAGACGGACGCTATTACGGCAAAACTTCTTCCCTCACGGAATATTTCAGCGAATACGCGCTCATCAAGTATAGGATCAGGATCGAGGTCGAGTATTTCATCGCCCTCTGCAAGGCTCCTGTCCCTCAGCTTGCGGGCGTTCTCAATCCTGAGCTCGAGGACAAGCTCCAGGCCATCTGGAAGGAGCTCACACCGGAGCAGGCACAGAAGGTAAAGGACATCGAGAAAGTAACCAACCACGACGTAAAGGCGGTCGAGTACTATCTCAGGGAGAGGTTCACCGAGCTCGGTCTCGACAATTGCCTCACCTTCATCCACTTCGGTCTCACCTCTCAGGACATCAACAACACCGCCACCCCTCTCATGCTCAAGGAGGCTCTCGAGCAGGTCTACATGCCGGCTCTCAAGGAGGTTCTCTCGATCATCGCAGCAGATGCGCAGGAGTGGAAGGACATCCCTATGCTCGCAAAGACCCACGGCCAGCCAGCATCACCTACCCGCGTAGGAAAGGAGTTCAAGGTGTTCCAGGTACGTCTCGAGGAGCAGATCCGTCAGTTCGAGCAGATGACCTATCCGGCGAAGTTCGGAGGTGCCACCGGCAACATGAACGCTCACAAGCTCGCATATCCGCAGATCGACTGGATTGCATTCGGTGATGAGTTCGTATCGTCGCTGGGACTGAGCAGGTCGTTCCCTACCACCCAGATCGAGCACTACGACAACCTCGCGACCATCTTCGACTGCCTCCGCAGGATCAACACCATCCTCATCGACCTCTGCCGCGATATATGGACATATATATCTATGGAGTACTTCCGCCAGAAGGTCAACAAGAATGAGGTCGGTTCATCTGCGATGCCGCACAAGGTGAACCCTATCGACTTCGAGAACGCTGAGGGCAACTTCGGAATGGCAGATGCAATCCTCACCTTCCTCTCGATGAAGCTCCCTATCTCAAGACTCCAGCGTGACCTTACTGACTCTACCGTCAGCAGGAACATCGGCGTGCCTCTCGCACATGGTCTGATCGCCTTCGCTTCGCTCAAGAAGGGACTCGGCAAGCTCATCCTCAACGAGACTGCTCTTCACAGAGATCTCGAGGCGAACTGGGCTGTCGTTGCAGAAGCTGTGCAGACCATCCTCAGGAGGGAGAACTACCCTAACCCTTACGAGACCCTCAAGGCGCTCACCCGTACAGGCAAGCCTATCGACGAGGCAACCATCAAGGAATTCATCGAAACTCTCGATGTTTCGGAGGAAATCAAGGCAGAACTTAGGGTGATTACCCCTTGGAGCTACACAGGATATTAGAATTTTACGGAAATTTCGTAAATTCCGATTTCTAAACAAATGATAGACAACAGCTTATGCCGACAAGTGCAAAAGCTGTTGTTTTTCAAAAAAGACGAACGTTGTACACAAAATCCCGAAAAATATCAGATTTTTTACGATTTGATAATTGAAATTGTGAAAATCAGTATATATTTGCAATCGAAATAGACAAGTAACTAAGTGTTGTGTGTAAAGTAGGAATCGGCAGTCACCGACGTGAGTCGAGCTGGTAGGTTCCTTCTTTTTTTGTATATTTGCACCATCTGAGGTTCCGGGCCGAAAGTCCCGGATCAAAAGGGAAACCGCGTGAGAATCGCGGACAGTGCCCGCTACTGTGAATCCCTTCTCCGTCAAGGAAGGGCTAGTCAGAATGCCTGCCTCGGTATTATATAATAAGTTGATTCCGTGACGGGAATATCACAAACAATCAAAATGAAAAAAACACTTCTTACCCTTGCTGCCTTTGCAGCAATCATCGTCTCTTGTACTCCGGACGAAATCCCTGCCGTATACGAGACAAAGACAATCGACTTCGAGGGAGCTGCTTTCTCTGCTCTCATCGACACGCCACAGTATTTCGGTCCCCTTCTCTATTCAGAAAATGAATACAGCTGGAGCGACGGAATCATCAGCCACTCCAACAACAAGGCAGATTGGGGCGAATATGGCGGATGGGCATGGGACTCAGGCGCTGCCATCTCGAACTACACAAGCAAGACCTACGGAGACTACAATATCCAGCTCTCAGTCGCAACTGACGCCGCTGCTGGAGGTCACGACGGCTCATCTAACTTCGCCGTGTGGTTCGGTCACGACTGGGGCACAGGCGGACTACCAGAATTTAAGGTCAAGAGCGATGAGCGCGTGAATCTCAAGGAAATGTACGTGAACAACACTGCCTATGGCCTCTCCAACTGCTACGACGGTGAAGGCAACTGCATTATCACAGACGGCCAGGAAATCCATGTCGAACTCACTGCGACCCTCGAGAGAGACATTCCGATGGAAGGGGGTCAGAATATCGCAACGAAGAAAGTATCCTTCAAGCTCGTGGACGGTCCTTCAAAGATAGTCAAGGATTGGGCACTGTGGGATCTTTCAGAGGTCAACATGGATGGATTCCACCTCGTAAGCTTCAGTTTCAACGTGGATGGCAACATCGAGGACTCATTCGGATTCTCCTACCCTTCTTACTTCGCTTTCGACGACCTCTGCTACGAGGTCCTTGTAAAATAGATTAACATCAGATGAGATCGGGACTCCATATCACCATCTCCATCCTTGCATGCTGCGCGGCCCTCGCATCGTGCACCAAGCCCAATGTGCCACACGACTACAATCCATACATGGTCGTCAAGTGCGCGGAGGTGCTCGAGTATTGTCCTGCGCCAGGCCAGTTCATCGGGGACGGATATGAAGCCAAGACCATGGAGGAGGCATGCGAACATGCCTACCAGAGGATGTCCGAGAACAAATATGTGTCCCTCGGCGCATTCGGAGGATACATCGTAGCCAAGCTTGAGCACAGTATCGTTCCGTCTGACGGATTCATCATCGTCGTCGGCAACTTCACCGAATCATCGTCTGAGCCTGGAATAGTCTACGTCATGGAAGACAAGAACGGCAACGGACTTCCTGACGAAGAATGGGTGGAAATCAAAGGCTCACTCTACGGCAGCAGCGAGGAGACCAGGGACTACAGCGTCACCTACTACCGCCCTGCGGACATCCATTCCGACGTAAGGTGGACCGACAGCCAGGGAGGTGAGGGATATATCCGCTACAACGACTGGCACAAGCAGGACAGCTACTATCCGCAGTGGATCAGCGAGGACAGCTACACCCTCTCAGGGCCACGTCTTGCCAGCAGGGCCTACGACACTTCCGACAACGGGAGCATGTGGATCAATCCAAGCTACGGATCCGGATACGCAGACAACTTCACAATCGAGGACGTGAAGTTCATCGACGCCGTGAACAAGGAAAACAAGAATTTCCTGATCCCAAGGAGCGCAAACGTATTCTCGGTTCCGCGGGAATGTGCCCAAGTATCCTTCGTCAAGGTCCAGTGCGCTGTGCAGGACGAGTGCGGATGGATAGGTGAAGTATCGACCGAGGTCTGCGGAATCTATGGACTGCAATGCTTCTTCCTGGAATAGTCCGAGTCCTTCCTCCTACAGATGCCTGCATTCAGACATATAGAGAAAATAGCGTTGGCCGCCTCAACATTGATGGCGGCCTTCGGTTTTTCCGCCATGGATGCATCTGCAAGCACGCTTGCTGAGCGTACTATCCGGGAAGTCATCGAGACTCCCGATACCCTGGAGCTGAATTCCTCTGTCG
>NZ_JBAEER010000038.1:0-4568 GCF_056207615.1 Candidatus Cryptobacteroides sp.
CAATGAAGATTACTTCACAAGTCCGGTCACCTCGCTGTTCACTAACAGCAGTTGCGGCATCTTCCCTACAATCAGCTGCAACTATCCCATAGCCAACTATCCGTTAGCTTCCCTCGGGTTCCATTATGCATTCGAGTCCGAGCATTGGCAGGCTCTTGCCAGCATCTACAATGGAAATGGCTACAAGGACATATGGGGCAAGGAGCACGTGTTCCGATTCAGCCCTGTCGCAGATGGCGTATTCATCGCAGGCCAGGGTGGGTTCAGCAATAACGGCAGTTGCTACTACCTCGGAGGGTGTATGCATACCCTGCCGTTATCCGGAACCATTTGGGGCTACGCGGAGCAGCGGATTACCGATGGCCTGAGTCTGATCTGTGATTACTCGCATGCCTTTGGCCAAGCTGCGGAGTGCAAAGATTTTTTCGGGCTTGGGGCACGGTACATATTGGGGATAGCCGAGATGGGACTATTTTCTGACTATGCCAGATTCGTAAGCAACTATGAGTGGGCAAGCGAACTTACCTGCGCAGTCCATTTGGGTGAACATGTCAGCCTACAGCCAGCCCTTCATCTGATGTTGCAGAAAGACTTTTCGGCTGTAGTCGGACTCATCAGACTATCAGTTTCAATCTGATGCGGGGTACAAACCTATGCCAGGAGAAAGCTTGATTAGAGGATGATTTCAATCCTGTTGAATATTGTAAATTAATGTTTAACTTTGACTTCGGAGCGCGTGGCACTTCGAAATAGAATTCACGCTATCATAGTTTATGACATTTAAAGGTTTCTTGCTGAGTTTATCTGTTCTTCTCTTGAGTGGATGTGTCAGAGACACTACGCTGGACTCAGGGGTGGAGCGAAAGCTTGTAGTCGAGTTCATACTGGACAATGAGGGGCCCCAGGATCTGTACCTGTCCATTACGAGACGGCCAGGAGAGACTGCTGCTCCCATTGTGCAGGATGCAGAAATCAAACTGAGGGATCTTAACACTGGATATGAAGGAAAGTTCATCAGGGAAGACGACATCCACTGGACCCTGGACTATCTTGGAATACCAGGACACAGATACCGTCTGGATGTGAATGCCGATGGATATGACAGCATAAGCGCAGAACAGGAAATGCCGGAAAATGATGGCCTGGCAAAGACAGGATATGGCAATTTCTTCCCTTCCCCTGTTTATGTTTCTTACGGTTACTTTTTCTCTGTGAACTACTTGCCTGACTATCTGCTGATTCGTGGCGTCAGAAAGAACAAAGAAACAGGCGAGACATCCCCGGTTGATTATCTTTGCACAGACTACCCCGGTCTAGAGGAAGTCAACGCGACTGAGCGGCTCTACGACGGAAGCCCGAAGTGGAGGACAGAAACGAAGACCGGTGATTGGTCATATGAGTATGCCTATCACGATGAACCGGTTGCCGGAATGGACGGCAGATGGACATATATGTTTCCGAATCTCATCGGAAAGGTATTGTACAAGGAATCTCTCTTCATCAGCAAGGTGGATGATAGCGATGCCAGGCTAGACAGGCTATATGATTTCAAGGAGTATTCGACGGAGGATAATGATACCAAAGACGTAAAGGGTTTCTGCATCAGCGGTTCCTTCCATGAAGGCTTTGCATATTGGGACTACCAGACAAAGGAGTATTATGATTCGGATCATAATCAGATAGATTACGAAGAGTACCTTGTCTACTCTTCGCTGTCAAAGGATTATGGCCGATTCGTGAAAGATGTCTATCAGTTCAAGAAAACCCACGAAGCCGATGATCTTTCAACTATATATCTGAGAGATAACATCTATTCCAATGTCAAGAGCGGACTTGGAATATTCGGAGCCATGACTTCGGGCATAATTGAATTTAATGCATTCCATCAGGAGTCTGAACAGTAAACGGATGACCCAATGAACATTAAATTCCGAATATTATCCCTGCTGGCATCATTACTTCCGACGCTTGCCTTGGCTCAGGAATCTGCCATGACCGACACTCTAAAAGCCTCGGTCATGACAGATTCGAGGGGAGTGTTGCGCTCAATCAACAAGGTGGGAAGCAGCATCGACTTCATTCGTGGGGTAGTCTCTCCGATGGGACAGGGAGATCCGATCCGCTGGTCGCAAGGGCTTCCGGGCGTGACGACCGGAGCTGACGGATCTTCCGCCATGTATGTTCATGGTGGAAACATGGGCAACAACCTCTTTTCTCTGGACGGTGTACCTGTTTACGGCTATTCGCATATATTAGGACTCACGACGACCGTCCCTGATGAAGTCATTGGCAGCGCGTCGCTTTCGAAAGGCGGATTCGAAGGCCGTTATGGCAACTTCACCGCTGCCCACCTGAATATCGTCACCCGTGATCCTGCATCAGACAAGGCCCATGGGCAGGTGACAGTCAACAACTTCCTTGCTGGTGCAAGCGCAGAGGCGCCGCTCAAGCATGGTATGTCCTTCATGCTATCTGCCCGTGTCTCTCCGCTAGGACTGGAGTATAAGCTTTTCAAGACGATGTTGCCATCCCTGCTTGGATCTTTCCATGATTTCCATGCCAATGTGGGAGATGTCTATGGTAAGTTCAATTGGAAGATTGACGGCCGCAGCAGTTTGTCAGCATCTACTCTCTTGAGTCTGGACCGATATTCGTACACCACCGGTGAAGCGGGCAAGGATGCCATCGGTTGGGACAATGAGATCGCTATGGTGAAGTATAAACGGCGATTTGATTGGTCCGACATGGATGTCCAAGCCTATGTCAACAGGAACGGCACAATGCAGCGACAGGAGAAGAACTACCACGGTACGGATAATGTACTCGCATTGAAATCCGGCTTCTTAGAAACCGCACTCTCTGCAGATTTCTCACGTCGTACGAATTCGCCTTGGAATTTGGACTACGGAATCAAGGGACGATATGGCCAGTTCAATATGGACCAGCTGAATTCCAACACGGGGAAAGGTACCATGCTCATGTCCGCCTATGCCCAG
Source organism: Candidatus Cryptobacteroides sp. (assembly GCF_056207615.1). NCBI lineage: Bacteria > Pseudomonadati > Bacteroidota > Bacteroidia > Bacteroidales > Candidatus Cryptobacteroides > Candidatus Cryptobacteroides sp. The sequence continues at coordinate 2,997 of NZ_JBAEER010000038.1, forward strand.
GCCGGTTTTGAGGTTCACGAAAAGTTTTCCTTCAATGCTGTCCTGAGGGCAAACTACTTCCACAATTACACTGACGGCAAGAACTGCTTCAATCCTGACGCCAGCCTCTCGCTGAAGTGGACATTGAATAAGGTCATCGCAGTCGAGGGGTCCGCTGATTATGTGAATCAGTTCTATCACACTCTTGAAGGACTCCCACTTGGATGGTCTTCAGATATCATCGTTCCTTTCGGAAGGACTGCGCCGCCAGAGCAGGCACTTCAGGGCAACATGGGAATGCGTTTCGCCCTTGGACATCATTCCCTGGCACTAGGCGGCTACTACAAGTTGATGAACAATCTGATTTACTACAAGTATGCTCAGACCCTGTTCACAGATGCAGCGGCAAGTTGGGAGACTAACGTCGATGTCGGAAAGGGAAGATCCTACGGTGGAGAATTCCTCTATGAATATGTCAACAAAGATATATATGCCAGGGTGTCATATACACTGTCAAAGTCCGACAGGATGGGCTTTGCAACGATTTGTGATGGAGGAAGGTTCAACGCAAGGTTCGACCGCCGCCACATACTGAATCTGACAGGACGATGGAAGGGAATCTGCATTGCCCTGAGCCTACAGAGCGGACATTGGGAGAATGGTGCACCTTTGAAGTATGAGATCCATGTCCCCGGCTTCGAGACAGCAGCCGAGTACTACGAGGGAGTCAACAATTTCCACATGCCTGCGGTCTTCCGCCTGGATCTTGGCTATGAGCACACCTTCCATGCTGAGAGGACTGACCATACGATCAACCTCGGAATATGTAATGTGACCAACCATTTCAACCCATTCATGCTCTATTATGACACCCAGGCTGAAGGGTGGAAGATGATGGCCTTGTTGCCAATACTCCCTAATTTCAGCTACCGCCTTGAATTTTAAGACTCTTGAGATAAAAAATTACTGAAATTGTAACCTGCCTTATTTCCCTGATGTTAGCAGTCTCAGACTGTTCCCGGTTCGTTAGGTAACATATACTCTGTATGACACATATCTGTCCTCGATGCGGTACGAAGACTCAACCACTATCTTTGCTGCGGCAGCCCTCTTCTGAGACTTCTTGGAATCCTGGTAATCCTTCTGAAGATCGGAGAATATCTCGTCTAACAGTGAATACGCGGATGACTTGGCAGCAGAACCTTTGCTCGCAGAGGAAGATTTGGCGGGAGCTGCAGAAGGCGTGCTCTGTAGTGAATCGAGTTTCTCCCAGAGCATTTGATTTTCCAGATGAAGAAGCTCAAATTCCTTCTCACACTTATATCCGTTGTAAAGCAGGCCTGCACAGACTATCAGTGTCAGGACCTGAAGTAGCGTTGATCCTTCCATGAGTTTTAATCAGATTTTCATATGTACGTATATGTGAATCAAGACAATAATGGATGTCGGGAAGTGATTGTTTTTGCTATTTCAATTTTATTGAGTAAATTTACTCAGTCAATTGAGTAAACTTATGTTCAAGAGAAAGCATTACGGTATTCTATCCGCCAGAATCAAGGAAAGTCGACGTTTCATACAGGTCGTGATGGGACC
>NZ_JBAEER010000039.1:0-17279 GCF_056207615.1 Candidatus Cryptobacteroides sp.
GCAGCAGCCCCCGCTCCTACCGCGACCTTCCACTGCGTTTTGCAGAATTCGGCACGGTATATCGTTACGAGCAGAGCGGTGAGCTCCACGGTCTTACCCGCGTACGTAGCTTCACCCAGGATGACGCGCATCTCTTCGTTCGCCCTGACCAGATCAAGGAAGAGTTCGAGAAGGTGATCGATATCATCCTCTACGTGTTCAAGACTCTCGACTTCAAGAACTACAAGGCACAGGTTTCGCTCCGCGGCCCTAACAACAAGACCAAGTACATCGGAACTGACGAGAACTGGGCAAAGGCAGAGGCTGCCATCCAGGAGGCTGCTGCTGAGAAGGGTCTTCCTACAGTAGTGGAGACCGGCGAGGCTGCATTCTATGGTCCTAAGCTCGACTTCATGGTGAAGGATGCACTCGGACGTGAGTGGCAGCTCGGTACCATCCAGGTGGATTACAACCTTCCAGAGCGCTTCGGGCTCGAGTTCGTGGGCAGCGACGGAATGAAGCATCGTCCAGTCATGATACACCGTGCACCATTCGGTTCACTCGAGAGATTCGTGGCCGTTCTCCTCGAGCATACTGCAGGAAAACTTCCTCTCTGGTTGACTCCAGATCAGGTAAATATCGTCCCAGTGAGCGAAAAATTCTCAGATTACGCAAAAAAAGTTTGCGATTTGTTGAATAATTCCGAAATTCGCGCCTCCGTGGATGATAGGAATGAGACGATCGGAAAGAGAATTCGTGAGGGAGAACTCAAGAGAATTCCTTACCAGCTTATCGTCGGAGAGCAGGAGGAGAAGGACGGAACCGTATCTGTAAGAAAGCAGGGCGGTGTAAACGTAGGAACAATGTCGATTGAAGACTTCACCAAGGCAATTACAGACGAGGTGAAGGCTCAGTTGGCGTAAATATATTAGTATTAACAGTTTAAACATCAGGAGGACTAACTATCGCAGCACCTTTCAGACCATCGGGACCTAGACCGAAGCCGGCTGGTCCTGCTCGTCCAAACGGCCAGAGACCTGGCGTAAAGAAGGACGAGGACGGATTGAGAATCAACGATGAGATCACCGCATCTCAGGTACGCCTCGTCGGGGAGAATATCCCTGAGCAGGGAGTGTACAGCTATTCAGCAGCTATGAAGCTTGCTGACGAACTTGGTCTTGATCTGGTGGAAATCAGTGCGAAGGCTGATCCTCCAGTATGCAAGATCATAGATTATCAGAAATTCATCTATCAGCAGAAGAAGAAGGCCAAGGAAATGAAGGCCAATTCTGCCAAGATAGTCATCAAGGAGATCCGTTTCGGACCTAACACTGATGAGCATGACTTCCAGTTCAAGCTCAAGCATGCCTCTGAGTTCCTTCAGGAAGGTTCAAAGGTCAAGGCTTCAGTGTTCTTCAGGGGACGTTCAATAGTCTACGCTGACCAGGGTGAGAAGCTCCTTCTCCGCTTCGCCGTCGAGCTCGAAGAGTACGGCCGTGCAGAGCAGATGCCTAAGCTTGAGGGTAAGAGGATGATCATGATGATCGCACCTGTAAAGAAGAAATAATCCGCGTGGCGCGGACTTAATAATTATTAACTTTAATTCAATTTAACTATGCCAAAGATGAAGACCATCTCCGGTGCCAAAAAGCGTTTTGCGCTTACCGGAACGGGAAAAGTTAAGAGGAAACATGCTTATCACAGCCACATCCTCACCAAGAAGACCAACAAGCGTAAGAGAAATTTGGATCACTTCGCAATCGTTGAGAAAGTCGATGAGAAGAGAGTCAAAGCTTTGCTGGGAATGTAATTATCAATTAAGTTAAACTTGGAACGCAGTCGGAAAAGATTCCGGACAAAGCCGGAACACTGCCTCCATAAAACAGTTAAATTATGCCAAGATCGGTAAACTCAGTTGCCTCTAGGGCACGCCGCAAGAAGATTCTTAAGAGAACCCGCGGTAACTTCCTTTCAAGAAAGAATGTCTGGACCGTCGCTAAGAACACCTATGAGAAAGGTTTGACTTATGCGTATCGTGATCGTAAGGCAAAGAAGCGCTCTTTCCGCGCACTTTGGATTCAGCGTATCAATGCTGCTGCACGCCAGTATGGTATGACTTACTCACAGTTCATGGGTAAGATCGGCAAGCAGAACATTGGTCTCAACCGTAAGGTTCTCGCAGACCTTGCCATGAATAATCCTCAGGCTTTTGAGGCTATCATCAATTCTGTAAAATAAGTTTGTAACGTGAGCGTGAAGGATCTTATCCACAATAAATGGACGAGACTGGTTTTCTGGTCCCTTCTATATATAGCGTGGGTGATCTGGCTCGGATCCTATTGGTGGCTCTTCGGACTGATTGTCATCTTCGATTCCTGCATCACCAGGAAAGTGAAGTGGACATTCTGGAAGAAAGAGTATAAGGAAGGGGAGAAGCCGAATGTGTTTCTTGACTGGCTTGACGCCATCATCTTCGCAGTCATCGTCGTAACCTTCGTAAACATCTTCTGGTTCCAGTCGTTCAAGATTCCTTCATCTTCCATGGAAAGCTCGCTCTACACAGGTGACCACCTGTTCGTGAGCAAGCTCAAGTACGGTCCAAGGGTGCCACAGACACCGCTTACCATACCGTTCACGCACAATGTCCTTCCGGGTGGCTCAGAGTCTTACTCTACCCTCATCCAGAATGACTACCGAAGGCTCAAGGGCATCAGGAACGTGCGTCGCGGAGACGTGGTGGTATTCGGATTTCCGAATGGTGACACCGTGATGACAAAGAACCCGACTCAGGACTATTACGCGTTCGTCAGGACTTATGGCCGTGATTACGTGAATAGGCAGTTCGGTCCGCTCAAGGTACGTCCGACAGACAAGAAGGATCATTACGTTAAGAGGTGCGTTGCAGTCGCAGGCGATACTCTTTCAGTGGTGGACGGACTTGTCTACATAGATTCCAAGCCTCAGGAAGTGCTTCCGGGCATGCAGAATTCCTATACGGTCGTAACCACGGGCCAGAAGATCAACCCTAAGACTCTCGGGTCAATGGGAATCAATGTCAGGGAACTGTACTTCGATTCAAGACTTCCGGGTTATCCGGCGATGCCGCTCACGGCCAGCATGGTCGAGCAGCTTGCAGAGATTGCAAACGTAAGCTCAGTTGAAGCGAACATCGACGTCTATCCACCGGATGAGTCTTACCAGCTGATCTTCCCTTATCAGGCAGATTTCAGGTGGACCAGAGACAACTACGGACCAATCTGGATCCCGCAGAAGGGTGCGACGGTTGAGCTCACCATGGAGAACCTCCCTCTCTACGAGAGAATCATATCGGTTTACGAGTCGAATGATCTCAAGATTAAGGATGGAAACATCTACATCAACGGAGAGCTTGCTCACGAATACACTTTCAAGCAGGATTACTTTTGGATGATGGGAGACAACAGGCACAATTCCCTCGATTCGAGATATTGGGGCTTTGTTCCGGAAGATCATGTGGTAGGAACTCCTACTCTGATCTGGCTCTCAACAGACGAAAACCACAAATTCCCTAAGAATGTCAGGTGGCGCAGATTTCTCAAATTTCTGTAAACTATTGGAAGTTTGGAAATTTTAGGCGATATTTGCAGCCCCCTAAAAATGAATTATTTAAAAGTTATATACAATGGCAAAGGTTTGTCAAATCACAGGTAGGAAGAGAATGGTCGGCAACAACGTCGCACATTCTAAGTTGCGCACCAAGCGCATTTTCGCCCTCAACCTCAAGACCAAGAAGTTCTGGTCAGAAACCGAGCAGAGGTTCGTGACACTCAAGGTGTCAGCAAAGGGTATGAGAACCATCGAGAAGAAAGGTCTCGATGCAGCTCTCAAAGAGGCTCAGCAGAATGGATATATTAACCTTGTTTAATCAGATTTAGACTATGGCAAAGAAAGCTAAAGGTAACAGGGTGCAGGTCATCCTCGAGTGCACTGAGCAGAGAGAGAGCGGTGTACCTGGTATGTCAAGATACATCACCACTAAGAACAAGAAGAACACTACCGAGCGTCTCGAGAGGAAGAAATACAATCCATACCTCAAGAGAGTCACTGTTCATCGTGAGATCAAATAATTAAGGAGGATACATTATGGCAAAGAAAGCAGTCGCAACCTTCGCAGCCGGTAAGGGCGCAAAGAAGATGGTAAAATGCATCCGTATGGACAAGTCAGCTAAGACTGGAGCATATTGCTTCAAGGAGGAGCTTATCGAGGAGTCTAAGGTCAAGGAATACTTCGCAAAGTAATTCTTGTCAAAATACTGAAAAGAGCAGTCCCAAACATAGGGGCTGCTCTTTTTTTTGCCCCCAATTATTCGTATCTTTGTACGATATTCTGTTGACTATGGGATTGTTCGATAAAGGCGTCCAGAAGACGAAAAGAAGTTTCTTCGAGAGGATCTCGAGAGCTGTTGTTGGCCGTTCACGAGTTGATGAAGGTCTCCTTGACAATATCGAGGAGGCGCTCGTTGCGTCCGACATGGGAGTGGAGACCACTCTGAAGATAATTGACAACCTTGAGGACAGGGTTGCTGCGGACAAGTATATGTCCGTGGCAGAGCTTCTCGACATGCTTCACGAGGAGATCGGAAATCTCCTTGAGATTGACGACATCCCGTCCCAGGGAAGCTTCCCTATGGATTTCAGCAAGAAACCTTACGTCGTCCTCGTAGTAGGTGTCAACGGTGTGGGAAAGACAACCACCATCGGTAAGCTCGCTTCGCAGCTTTCTTCCATGGGAAAGAAGGTCGTCGTGGGTGCTGCTGATACCTTCCGCGCCGCGGCTGTGGACCAGCTCACCATCTGGGCTGAGAGAGCCGGCGTCGATATCGTGAAGCAGCAGATGGGCTCGGATCCGGCTTCGGTCGCTTATGATACCGTTCGCTCGGCAGCAGCAAAGGGTGCAGACGTGGTCCTCATCGATACCGCAGGACGTCTACACAACAGGATTGACCTCATGAACGAGCTCACAAAGATTCGCAACGTGGTCCGCAAGGTCGTCCCTGACGGTCCTCACGAGGTGCTTCTCGTTCTCGACGGTTCCACCGGCCAGAATGCATTCCAGCAGGCCAAGGAGTTCATGCGTGCCACCGACATCACTTCGCTCGCTGTCACAAAGCTGGACGGCTCAGCCAAGGGCGGTGTCGTGATAGGCATCGTGGACCAGTTCAAGATTCCAATCAAGTTCCTCGGCATAGGCGAGGGAATAGACGACCTGAAGATCTTCGACAAGAAGGAATTCGTGGATTCGCTCTTCTCGATGGATGATCTAATCGGAAAAGAAAATTAAAAGATATACACAATGAAAGTCTCTTACAATTGGTTGAAGGATTATATCCACTGCGATCTCACTCCTGAGCAGGTATGTGAGGCGCTTACCTCTATCGGCCTTGAGGTCGATGCTCTCGAGCAGACAGAGTCCATTCCTGGCGGTCTCAAGGGCGTAATCGTGGCAGAGGTAGTAGAGTGCGTAGAGCATCCTGACTCAGACCATCTTCATGTAACAAAACTCAATACAGGTGACGCCGAGCTCCTCCAGGTAGTCTGCGGCGCTCCAAACGTTGCTGCAGGCCAGAAGGTTCTTCTTGCAACCGTAGGTACAGTCCTCGGCGAGGATTTCAAGATCAAGAAGTCAAAGATCCGTGGCGTGGAGTCATTCGGTATGATCTGCGCAGAGGATGAGCTCGGTATCGGAGAGGATCATTCAGGCATCATGGTGCTCGATCCTGCAGCCGTCCCTGGTACTCCTGCAAAAGATTATCTCAAGCTCGAGACCCAGTCGCTCATCGAGATCGGTCTTACCGCTAACCGTGTGGACGCGGCTTCGCATATCGGCGTAGCCCGCGACCTCTATGCATACCTCAAGCTCAACGGCATCCCATGTGAGCTCTGCATCCCTGATGTCAGCGCTTTCCAGGAAGGAGAGGGAGAGGCAACTCCAATCGAGGTGGTCGCTACCGACGCGGCTCCTCGCTATTCAGGAATAACTGTCAAGGGCGTTAAGGTCGCTCCATCACCAGAGTGGCTCCAGAAGAAGCTCCTCAGCATCGGTCTCCGTCCTATCAACAACGTCGTCGACATCACCAACTTCGTTCTCATGGAGATCGGACAGCCTCTTCATGCATTCGACCTCGCAAAGATCGAAGGCGGTAAGGTTATCGTACGCAAGGCAGAGGAAGGCGAGACCATCGTCACTCTCGACGGCGTCGAGCGCAAACTCAGCTCAGCGGATCTCGTGATCGCAGATGCAAAGCGTCCTATGTGCATCGCCGGCGTGTTCGGTGGTGAGGATTCTGGCGTGACCGACAGCACCGTGGACGTATTCCTCGAGTGTGCATATTTCAACCCGGTATCGATCCGCAAGACTTCGAAGAGACATACTCTCAAGACTGATGCTTCATTCCGCTACGAGCGCGGATGCGATCCTCTCGTCACCGAGTGGGCTGCAAGGCGTGCGGCTCTCCTCATCCAGGAGATTGCTGGCGGCAAGGTTGTCGGCAAGGTGCAGGAGTCATATCCGGTGAAGATCGAGAAGAAGATGATCGACCTCGACTATGTCAGGATCGAGAACTTCATCGGTAAGAAGCTCGGTTGGCAGGTGATCGAGGATATCCTCACTTACCTTGCTTACGAGTTCGTGGAGAGAAGCTACGACGCAGACGGAAACCCTGTCGCTGCGAAGGTTGCTGCACCTTCATACATGATCGACGTATATCGCGAATGCGACGTCGTAGAGGAGATTCTCCGAATCTACGGATATAACAACATCGAGCTCCCTGCAGGCATGAGGATCAGCGTCAACGCTACCATCAAGCCTGAGCCAGAGGCACTGAGGAACACCATTTCTGACTTCCTCGCAGCGAACGGATTCGTTGAGACCATGAACAACTCGCTCACCAAGAGCGACTACTATAGCAAGCTCAAGACCTGGCCAGAGGAGAAGTGCGTGAGGATTGTCAACCCTCTCAGCTCTGACCTCAACGTGATGCGTCAGACCCTCCTTCTCAACGGACTTGAGGTCATCGCATACAATATCAACCGCCAGGTGAACACCATGCGTACCTTCGAGTACGGCTCGGTATACTCGTTCAAGCCAGAGACCGACGGCAAGACTCTCGAGTCTTACGAGGAGCATACGAATTATGCTCTCTTCATGACCGGTCCTAGCGAGAAAGTATGGCGCGCAGACGCGCAGAAGGGCAATTTCTTCCAGCTCAAGGGCTACGTGGAGCTTCTCGTCCGCCGTTTCGGTGGCGATCTCTACGCCATGGAGACTGTACCTGCACCTGCAGACATGTTCTCTGAGGGACTTACCTACAAGCTTCTCGGAAGCGGTAAGGAACTCGTTACCCTTGGTACCATCTCTCCTGCAGTCTGCAAGCAGTTCGGCATCAAGCAGCCGGTGTTCGCGGCAGAGATCAACTGGCCGGTGCTCTTCGAACTCATCAAGCGTGACAAGATCAAGTACAAGGAACTTCCTAAGTTCCCAGAGGTACGCCGTGACCTTGCTCTCCTCGTTGACGAGAGCGTGTCATACGCAGACCTTCGCAAGAGCGCATTCAAGGCAGGAAAGAAGCTCCTCAAGAACGTATCTCTCTTCGACGTATACAGAGGCGACAAGATTCCTCAGGGCAAGAAGCAGTACGCTCTCTCATTCACCCTCCAGGATCTCGAGAAGACTCTCGTGGACGCAGATGTGGAGAAGATCATGGGCAAGCTCCTCTCTACCTTTACCAATGAGTGGGGTGCAACTCTCAGGTAATTGATGAAGCGTCTTCTGCATATCTTTGCGGTAGTCGTCGCCGTCATACTCCTTTCGTCAGCTTGTAAGAAGGAGGGCGGTCGTGTGATTCCGCGTTCGAAGATGTCGCAGATCTACGCTGAGATGCTGCTCATCGACCAATGGACGGTGTTGCATGCCATCAACAGCAGGCAGACTGATACAAGCCTTGTCTATGAGCCGATCTTCAACCGTTATGGCTACACCACGGAGGACTATCGCACAAGTGTTGCCTACTACATGAAGACTTCGGACAGATATGCCAGGATATTGAAGTCTACCTCGGATATCCTCACCAAGAGGGAACACGAACTGGACAAGCTGATTGAGCGTGAGCACAGGAAAGATTCGCTGCTCAGGGAGGTCAGCAAGTATGGTCCGGAAAAGATATACTGGATGTGCGGAATGTATGACACGGAGGCTTTCGTCGAGAACGGAGTCAAGTTCCTTGTCGACACCGCAGGAGGAGAGTGGATGTTTGATCCATACAAGGACATAGATACCTTGTGGAAGGGTCCGATGCTCATCATTCCTGCTCCGTTCGATTCAGTGGCCTTCAGGGCGGATTCCATTGCCAACGCGAAAGCCATGGCAGAAGCCGATTCTATCGCAAAGGCGGACTCGATCCTCGCAGCGAAGGAAATGGCAAAGGAAAGAATCAGGGAGCGCGTGAGGACCGGAAACAATTCGACGACATCGTCGAGAGCTAAGAACAGGCCTTCGATAGCGAGGGAGAGACCAGCGCCGGTGAAGCCTGAAGATATGAAAGTAGAAGAAGTACGCTGATAGATATGCTGCAGTTTGACGAAATAGTGTTCGGACCTATCCGAAGCAGGAGACTGGGGTCTTCGCTGGGAATCAATCTTCTTCCGGCGAAGGGCAAGTTCTGCAACTTCGATTGCGTCTACTGCGAGTGTGGATGGAACAAGGATGGGCTCAACGACAGACATCTCCCGAGCGTAGATGATCTCAGGGACGCCCTTGAGCTCAAGCTCGCAGGATGCCTTGCGTCAGGAACTCCTATCGACTCCATAACCTTCTCGGGTAACGGCGAGCCTACGCTCAACCCTGACTTCGCCCAGATCGTTGACGTTGTCATCGAGAAACGAGACAAATACTATCCGAAGGCCGTGGTTTCAGTCCTTTCGAATGCAACCATGCTTGCTGATCCTAAGGTTGCGGCTGCACTCAGGAAGGTCGACAATGCCATCCTCAAGCTCGACGCTCCTTTCAAGGAGGGCGTGATGGCTGTGAACAGGCCTGCCGGTCCGTGGGAACTGGAGACTGTGCTCCGTAACATGGAATCGTTCGAAGGGAATTTCGTGCTGCAGACAATGTTTCTCAAGTGGGACGAATTCGACTCGTCGAAGCACGTTGCAGACTGGATGGATATCGTCAGACGTCTCAGGCCACGTGAAATAATGGTATACACCCTTGACAGGGAAACACCACAGAAGGGATTAGTGAAATTCAGCGTTGAGGAAATGACCGAACTGGTACGTCCTCTCGCAGAAGAAGGATTCAAGATACAGATTAAAGGATAAACACTAAAATATGATCGATTATTCAAGCAAGTACGGATATACTCCGGACATTGAGGGAATCAACAGGGCGCTCCAGATCATTGCTGGTAACCTTGACAAAATCATGTGCGAGCAGGTTCTCAAGGACTGCTTCTCAATGATGGATCTTACCACGCTCAAGACAAACGATACTCCGACTTCGGTATCGAAGCTGGTGAACAAGGTCAATGCTTTCCAGACCCGTTATCCAGAGTATCCTAACCCGGCTTCCATCTGCGTGTTCTCGAATTTTGCTCCGCTTCTCAAGAAGGAACTCACTGCGGAGGGCGTACACATCACCGTCGTATCTGCTTGCTTCCCAAGTTCACAGAGCTTCCTCGAGGTGAAGGTCAAGGAGGTGGAGATGGCAGTTGAGGCAGGTGCTGACGAGGTTGACATCGTCCTCGCACTCAACTCTTTCCTTGAAGGGGATTACGAGAAAGCCAGCGCAGAGATTGCTGCCGTACGTGCATGCATCGACAGGATATCAGCAGAGCAGAACCGCGAGGTACACCTCAAGGTGATTCTCGAGACCGGTCTTCTCGTCTCTCCAGAGAACATCGCGAATGCTTCATTCCTTGCTATGGAGGCTGGCGCAGACTTCATCAAGACATCAACTGGTAAGGTGGATGTGAACGCGACTCCTACTGCAGCATATATAATGTGCGAGTGTATCGCAGCCTTCTACAAGCTTACCGGAAAGAAGATCGGATTCAAGCCGGCTGGTGGAATGTCATCGGCTCTTGATGCCGTCTCTTACTACTCGATCGTATCTTCCGTTCTCGGTAAGGAATGGCTCAATAAGAACCTCTTCCGCTTCGGCGTCAGCAGGATGGCCAACAACCTTCTCTCAGAAATCGAGCAGAAGACAGTCGCATATTTCTAGGATTTTCCGGAAATTTTCCCTTTTTGAAATAGAAAAATCGCCCTTACAGATACTTGTAGGGGCGATTTTTGACTTTATTCGTTGACGAGGTCCGCAAACGGATAGCTCCCGATACCTTTGCCATAGAGAAAAAACAAAAGCTATGAAAAGGTATCTGACTACTCTGATTGCGGCTTCTGTCGTACTGGCACCGTCCTGTGACAGGGACATCCTGGACCCATATGATTCCACGGACTTCGAGTATGGAACAGGCATAGAGCACGACATGATCATGCTGGGAGACAGGCTCGAGAATCCCTACAAGGTCGAGAATGTCTCTGCGGCTTTGGCTTCGGTTTATCCGACCAAGGCGAGGGTCGAGGTGGAGACGACAAATCTCTATGTGCGCTTCCTTCCTGCCAATGACGATGAACTGGAACTCCTCTCCGGGCTTGATCTTACAGACCATCCGCTAGACTATGCAATAGCCAAGGAGGGCGACTGGTATCATGATCCGTCGGTTTCTTCGGAGGAGATTACATGGATGTATGCCGTCGTGGACAAGGACTATAAGTTTCCGGATGTGGCATACGAGATCATCGACCGCTGTTTCCTCAGTGAGAACCATGCAGCGACGAGAGCGGATGACGGCATAGACTGGGAGGAAGTAATCAGGGAATCATATAGACTCACGGGCAACGGCGACATGCTCCAGCCTCTGACTAAGGCCGAACCGGGAAAACCGGCCGGCAGGATAACCATAGTCGACGAGGATGCGAACGGTGGCAAACCGATCGGTGTCGCCGGAGTCCAAGTGGTCTGCAACTCATTCGTTCGCTTTGCTACTGCGACGACTGACGTGGACGGCTACTACGCCATGGACAAGAGCTTCACTACCGACATTCGTTACAGGCTCGTGTTCAAGAACGGGAAGAACTACTCGCTGGGCTTCAATCTCATCCTGGTTCCTGCATCGGTTTCGACTCTTGGAAAGACCGCTCCTACTGGCGTCAATGTCACCATCACCACGGAATCCGATCCGAAGCTCTTCCGCCGCTGCGTGGTAAACAATGCGGTATACGACTACATCGCGCGCTGCGCCCAGGAGGACCTTGGGATTGCTCCACCTCCTTCAGACCTGAGGATATGGATATTCCCACAGTTGGAATCCAGCTCAGCCATCATGATGCATCATGGCACCATCGTCGAGAACGCTCTGGTCGCCTCATGGCTCGGAATCTACACCAAGGTCGTCAGCTTCTTTGCTCCCGACGTGACCATAGGTACTAACGGAGTCAGCTCCTACAAGGATATCTACACCATCACGAGCCACGAATTGGCGCATACAAGCCACTTCGCCAAGGTCGGAAAGCAGTGGTGGGACAAATATATTGCCTTCATCATGACCTCATTCCTGTCTTCGCATGGCCAGACCTATGGAACCGGCAGCGAGAACGGTGCAGGATACTGCGAGGTGGGAGAGATGTGGGCCTATTACCTCCAGAGTAAGATCCATAAGGACAGGTATGGCGGAAATATGCCTTCCTTCGGAACATCATGGTGGTTCTATCCTCAGATATTCAGATATCTCGACGAGCGTGGAGTACCTGCTGCTGACATCTTCGAGGCGCTGTGCCCGGAGGTCACTGACAGGAACCAGCTCAAGAGTGAGCTCGAGTCACTCTATCCAGGCAAGGCTAGCGTGATCAGCCAGGTGTTCTCGAGATATGAATGATATGAAACGTATAGGTGCAGTCCTCGTGTTCCTGCTTGTTTCTACTACCGTGGTCTTCTCGCAGGAATGGGCGGTGTCCACCAACCTGGTCGGATATCTCAACCTTGGAACGCTGAACGTGGAAGCTTCTTATGCTCCGCTACGGCATATGAGCATACACGCATCAGCGAAGTACAACCCTTTCACCTTCCGTTCACCTAAAGGAACGCAGTTCCAGGAAAGACAACAGAGTTATGCTGTCGGCTTAAGGTGGTGGCCCTGGCACATACAGTCTGGATGGTGGGTGGCGGCAAAGCTCCAATATCAGGAGTACAATATCGGGGGAATTGTCTCGAGCCGGACAGAAGAAGGGGACAGGGCGGGGCTCGGCCTCACGGCGGGCTACACCTATATGCTTCATCAACATGTCAATATTGAATTCGGACTTGGAGGCTGGGCCGGCTACAAGTGGTATACGGTCTACTCCTGTCCTAAATGCGGAATGACCGTGGACGAGGGCGGCAAGCCTTTCGTCCTCCCTAATGACCTGATCGTGTCCATCGTCTATGTGTTCTAGAAGAGTATTGATTTGGGGCCTGTTGGTAATCACATTTGCGGTGACTTGTTCTTCTCCGAGGAAACTCGGGGACATACGCAGCGGAGAGACTGCGGTCAGCATGTCCCTGCCCTCGGACGAAGAGATTGCAGAGGAGAATGAAGAGGAGATAGCTGCCGTGGCGGTGGACACCTCCAGGAACGGGGAACCTATCATCATGAATGCCATCCGTGATGATTCGACGGGTGAGATGGTGGCTACGGATGTGATCGTCGCGAGTACCGTGACGGCCCGTTTCCGTCATGTCGCCGAGCGCTTCGGAAAGATCCTTCTCGAGTTCGACATTGCCGTACCCGGGGAGATGATGGATTCGAAATGGCAGCTGCGCTTCCTCCCGACAATGATGATGATGGAGGACACGGTTGCTATGGATCCCATCTTCATCACGGGAAAGAAGTACAGGGACGCCCAGCTTCGCGGCTACCAGAGATATGAGGCCTTTCTGAGGTCCATAGTCACCGACACCTTGGACTTCGTGCAGATTCGTCAGCTGGAAATCTTCCTGCAGAGGTCGTTTCCTCAGACTTATGCGATGAAGAACGATACAACGATCATTTCGGAGCCGGATGCTGTCGGACTTTTCGGAGTCACCCAGCGAAGTGCGCTTGAACATTATACGAGGCACAATCTTGTGTCGAGGAACGAGAGGAGAAAGGAAAACATGGGGAGAAAGTTCCGGAAATATGTGAAGGATCCGATCGAGACCGAAGGAATCAGGCTCGATACTGTGATTACCGGTGACGGGGGAGAGTTCATCTTCCGCTATCGGCAACAGGTCGCCAGCCGTCCGGGTCTCAGGAAGATAGTTGTATCCCTGCAGGGCGAGGTCTATGATTTCGGAAAACGCATCGGCGTGATGCCGCAGCCAGAGGACCTGGTTTTCTATGTCAGCTCTCTTTCCTCTCTGACAGACAATACCCATAGGTATCTGCTGAGGGTTCTTGAAAGGAGAGTTCATGACCGTACACTTGCTCTTATCGATTTCAACCAGGGTAGTTCCGTGCTGGACACCACCCTCGGGGACAACTCTTCCGAACTGGCGAGGATAAGAAAGGTGATAGACGATCTCTCTTCGAGGGACGAATATGAACCGGATTCCATAGTCGTCATCGCATCGTGTTCGCCGGAGGGAAGCTATCGAGCCAATTCCGAGCTTGCGCGTCGCCGTTCTGAGGCTCTTGCAGTGCATCTGGATGAAATACAGCAGGACGACAGCTGGAAGATGATCGCGAGGTCCATACCGGAGAACTGGACTCTGCTCGAGACCCTGGTTGCCAATGACAGCGTGCTCTCGGAGAGATCGAGGAGGGAGATGCTCGAACTGATCCGCTCTTCTGGGGACAGGGATGCCGCAGAAAGGCGTCTGAGTCGAATGACTGACTATCGATATCTGAGAGAGAAGATATATCCACGACTCAGGACGGTCAGCCTGGAGTTCTACCTCCACCGTCGCGGAATGGTCAAGGATACCGTCCACACGACGGAACTGGATACGCGATACATGGAGGGCGTCGAGGCTCTGAAGAATCTGGATTATCCTAAGGCTTGCGAAATCCTGCGCTCCTACCGGGACTACAACGCTGCCCTGGCTCTGGTCGCATCCTCATTCAACTGGTCGGCTCTGGAGATATTGGACGAACTTAAGCAGGACAGTCCTCAGATACAGTACCTCAAGGCCATAGTCTATTCCAGGTTGGAAAAGAAGGAAGAGGCCCTGGATGCCTACCGAAGGAGCGTGGAGATGGATCCGGCGATGGCGTATAGAGCGAACCTTGACCCGGAGGTCGCCGAACTTGTAAGACGTTATGACCACACAACTTACTAAATATTATATGAAAGCTTACTATTTTCTGGCAGCTGCAGCAGCTGTGGCGTGCCTGACCTCCTGCAACAAGGAAGTCATCCCGACGAGTCAGGAATCAATGGAAGAGACTGCGGAGATAACCGTACGACTTCCTCTGTCTGAAACTAAAGCGGCAAGTACCCTTACGGACAACGAGGCCGCTGTCAAGGACCTCCAGGTCTATGTTTTCAATTCCAATGGAACCAAACTTGAGTCCTACAAGCAGGAGAAGAATTCTCAGTTGACCATCAATGTGGCATTAGGAAGCAAGATCATAGCCGCGATAGTCAATTCTGCTCCTGTAACTGACGTTACCAATCTTGCCGCTCTCAAGGCGAAGGTCAGTTCACTTGAGGCAAACTCGTCTGCCGGTGGCTTCGTCATGTTCGGCGAAACCACCCAGAACATTACTGCGAATTCGACGGTTACTGTTTCGGTGTCACGCCTTGTGTCGCGTGTGGTGATTTCGAAAATTTCCAATAAGATAGATTTGCCGCAGTATGCGGGACAAGCGTTGAAGATTAAGGGTATCTACTTGGTGAATGCAGTCGGAAAGACTAATTTCGGGTCCACATATACTCCTGTTGCCGACGACTTCATGAATCAGATGGAATACAAGGCGAACCAGACAGTTCTGCTCGGTGGTATGTTAGCATCTCCTGTAAGCTTGGCTGCGAACAGTTCCTATTCTCAGGAAACAAGAATGTATTGCTGTCCAAATCCCGTTGCTACAGATTCTCAGAGCCCGACCTGGTCGATGCGCTTCACTAGGCTCGTGGTCGAAGCGGAGTTTGCCGGAGAGACTGTGTACTATCCGATAACTTTCGACAAGAAACTCAATGCTGGAAGTTCGTATGAGATTTCTGAACTTGTGATTACTAGGCCAGGCTCTGTCAATCCGGATGAACCACTCGTGATCGGATCGGTGAACTATACCGTCAGCGTCAAGCCTTGGGAATTCTCTGACATGGGAACAGTAACAATCTAAAACTGCATCAAGATGAATGTAAAGCTGTCCGCTGCGATGCTGACCATCCTGGCCATGGTGTCGGCTGCCTGTTCTGTCAAGGAAAAACGATGTGACTGTCCCTGCTACCTCATGCTGGATTTCAGCAAGGTGGATAGCATCAGTGTACCATCGGTCAGCGTGGGACTGCATTCGGCGGACGGCTTCCAGAAGGCCATGGAACTGGGCAGTGAGAGGTATGGACGTCCTCTAGTCGTGGAGGTTCCCAGAAGCGACATCTACGTCAATGTGGTGTCTGACGACGGAGGTCTCTTCAAAGCCCACGGGCTCGTGATTCCGCATGGCGAGCAGTGTCCTCCTCTCTATATGCACAGTTCCAAGGTCAATACGGAGAGGGACACGGTTACGGATACCGTGGTCCTGCACAAGAACTACTGCGCTCTCTCGGTCGGCATGATAGCCGACGGAAAGACTCAGCCCTTCCAGGTCGGAGTCAAGGGCAATGTGTGCGGCTACGAGGACGACGGACGCCCGATGGGAGGCGAATTCCTCGTTGTGCACACGCTCCCCGCAGGTAGCCTGGACGTTATCAACCTTCCTAGGCAGAAGGATGCGTCATTGTCCCTGCAGATCATAGACGGGGGACAGGTGGTCCGGGAGTTCGCCCTGGGCGAGTATATGGTTTCCAGCGGGTATGACTGGACATCTCCTGACCTTGACGACATAGAGGTGAAGGTGGACTTTGCTCTTGCAGAAGTCACGATCAGGGTCAATGAATGGGAGACACGTTATGTCTATGGTGTGGAGATATAAAAAGTTTTTCGGAGATAGATTTTTTTCATACCTTTGCAGCTCACATCCTGAGCGCGGGTGGCGGAATGGTAGACGCTCTAGTCTCAGAAGCTAGTGGGGTAAAACCCGTGTGAGTTCGAGTCTCATCCTGCGCACTTTAGAAAGAGTTTAACTTGTTGATATGGCATAAGTTAAACTCTTTCTTCTTTTAATTTTTGCCGATTTGGTGCTTGGGAATACGTGGATAGCTGCAATTTAATTAAGCTTTTCAAATATCAGCCCCATGAAAATTGTGTCCGCTTGCACACCATCTCCTGGCACTGCGATATCATCATAAAGAAGAAGTTTGTCGTCTTCAATCCTCAAATGAAAGTCGGCTGGTTCAAGATGCGCTGGAAGGTTTTTGTTTGCAATAGTGACAATGCCGTTCTTCACGGTGTAACTGTAATCGACATTGAAAAAGTGAACTTCACCTTTGGGGTGGAACTCAATAATTCCGCCGACCCACTTTGTGAATTCCGCCTCCGTCTTGTCATTTTTTTGAACAACAGGACCTTCTTTGCCTTCCATAGGACGATAGTCAGTCACTTCCCATTTGCCGATTATGCTGCGAGTGGCTTTCTCACACGATGAAGCCATTATGCAGATAGAGATCATACAAATCAGTCCTGAAAGAATTCTTTTAGCATCCATAGTTGTCTGAAATTTAGAATTTGATACTGTAATTGAAACTTGGCATGATAGGTATTAATGAAACCTGTTTCCAAGATCTCGACCTGTCGTCATAGATAATAGAGAACGGGTTGTGACGGTTCGTGACATTGTAGACTCCCACAGTAAGTTCCTGTGGACGCTCTGTCTTGAAACTGAAGCTGCAGCCGAGATCAAGTCGCATGTAATCAGGCATCTTGTAGTTGTTCAAGGACGAATAATAATCCATTGACGGCGACTTTCCAAACAAGGAAGCGGTAGGGTATTCCGCCGAAGCAACGGTTTCTCTATGTCCGGATTGGAAGGTGAAAAGCCCAGTAAGCTTCGTCTTGAATTTTGGCCGATCCGCTACGGTCAACGACGCTGTCGCATTTAGGATATGACGTCTGTCAAACTTTGCAGGGAAAGTATTACCGGAAT
>NZ_JBAEER010000040.1:0-7078 GCF_056207615.1 Candidatus Cryptobacteroides sp.
GTTGAGGGTGAACTGTGAAGGGATCTTGTCAAGTTCCTGCACTACGAACTGGAACTGGAGCGGCTCTCCGTCGATGCATCTTACCTTGCTGTATTTCTGCTTCACGACTTCCTCGAACTGCTCTCTGAAATACTCTCTGACGATATATACGACCTTGCCGAATCCGGCCTGGACTGCGTCATAGATGGAATAGTCGATGATTGTCTCTCCGTTAGGACCGAGTCCGTCCATCTGCTTGAGTCCGCCGTAGCGACTGCCCATTCCGGCAGCCAAAACAAGAAGTGTAGGTTTCATGGTGTCAATATGATTAATGTCAAGCAAAATTAACTATTTTTGCAGAGAATAGGTAATTGTAGTAGAAAATGTCAGGAAATAAGGCGTGGCAGTCCGTCAAGGATTATGTGAATTCACTGTTCAAGGGCGAGCATGGCGGTTTCTTCATGTTTGCGGTGGTGGCAGTGGGACTCTGCATAGCCTTTATCTGCTTCCTTCCTGGCGAGAACCTGTTCAACTGGCTCCGCGCGAAGTCGGAGATTCGCAGGCAGAATGCCCAGATCGAGTACTACAACGAGCAGATAAGGGAGATAGACAGGGCCATCGAGACCCTCGCGACGGACAAGGATACCCTCGAGCGTTTTGCCAGGGAACAGTTCCAGTACGCATCTCCTGGAGATGACGTCTATATTCTCGAGAAGTAGCCTAGATCAGCATCATAAAGGCAAAGCAATAGAGAAGGAACGCCTCGAATGCGAGAGCTCCGCGGCTCTCTGAATCCATGAGTGTGTCCAGTGCTTCCCCCTGATACATTTCTTCCATTTCTTCGAAGGTCGGAGCTGTCATCCTCGACCATTTCTTGATTATGATACCGTCCTGGATGAGAGTGACTCCTCCGTTGGACCGGTTGAGGCCGATGAGCGCGCGGAAATCTGACTGATATTCTCCCATTGCTGTTTCCGGAGTGGTGCTCAGCAGGAGCGGGCGGAAGCCGACAGCTTCTGCCTGCGCAAGGAAATCATGGGCCTCAGCCTTTTCACTGGCGCTGAGCTTGTCCGGCCTGTAGATGGACACTATCATCACGTCTCCCTCGGCGGCGAGATGGTCGACGATCTCCCCGTTTTCAGACACTGGGAGAACGGGCATGTCCTTGAGATCCTTGTTCGGAATGGCCTCGGAGCGGATGAAGGTCCACGAGCTGTCAGGGAGCTCCTCCTCGAGGGTGAAGGACTTGCGCATACCGTTCTTCTCGTATACGAAGGACGCCTTGAACATCACGTTCTCGTTCTCGTCAAGCGCTGAAAGAAGCTTCTTTCCGGGGGCATAGTCGGTGAAGTCCTTGAGCGGGAGATGTGCGAGCGAATACACGAGGAAGGCAACCATTGACGCGCTGACCACGGCGAAGCTCACATATTTTCTCTTCTTCGGAGTGCCAAGCTTCCTTGCTGGGACGAAGGCGACGAACAGAAGAAGGTCTAAGGCTATGTTCTTGAGGAGGGACTGCCAGTGGGTGAGATGAGCTATCTCGCCGAAGCATCCGCAGTCCATCTCCGGATTGAAGATGACGAGGAGGATGGTGAGGATCGTGAAGAACGCCATCAGCAGCGAGCATACGGCAGCCGTGAGCTTCCTCCATACTCCGGTGACGAGGGCGACGCCAGTCACTGCCTCGGCGAGGGCGAAGGCAACTCCGGCAGGCTTGCTGATGGCGGCCATGAATCCGAGGTGGAGGAACTTGAAATATTCCTCCATCACGAGACCTGCACCGGTCGGGTCCATGAGCTTAAGCGCACCCGATGCAGTGAATACTATACCCACTATCCAGGCGCAGAGCCTTCTCAATCTACCTTTGCTTTCACTCATGGCTGCTATTTCAAAACCTTGTCGGTCAAAGCCTTGACCTTTGCGAAAATCTCGTCAGGAGGGAGCATGCTTCCATCCTCGGCGGAGCAGTCCACCCTTACGAACGAAGGGTCGAGTTCGCACTGCTTCCTGTAGATGTCGCGTACGGCGACCTGGAAGTTGATGTCTGCCTCATGTATGTCCTGGCCGCCTTCGAGATAGTTCCTGTCATCTCCGGAACGTGATGCCTTGAGCTGGGATTCCACGAATCCGATAGGGACGTCCAGGAATATGTTGAGGTCTGGCTTCGGAAGTTCGAAGTCACCATATTCGGTGTTGAAGATCCAGTTCCTGAGCCTTTCCGCCTCTGCAGGGTCGGAGATCTTGGCGCACTGGTAAGCTATGTTCGAGTAGACGTATCTGTCGAGAAGGACGGTGCCTCCCTCTTCGAGGGTCTTCTTCATCTGCGGAGCTGCGCCATGGCGGTCTTCCGCGAAGAGCAGAGCGACGAGCTGAGGGTGGACGGCCTCGTTGGAACCGAAGTCTCCGCGGAGGAAACGGCTGATGAGGTCTCCGTACACGGGGGCCTCATACCTTGGGAAATGGATGTATTCGAGAGAACCGCACACGGATTCCATGTACGCTCTGAGCCTCTTTACCTGGGTCGATTTTCCTGCGCCGTCTAGGCCTTCCAATACTACGAGCATGCTATTTTACGTCAAATGAGAACTTGTCCCAAGGGAGGTCCTGATACTTGTGTCCGTCGAGGAGCTCGACTATGTACGTGAGGAGAGGGTAGTCCGAAAGCTTGACCTCGCCTCTGAGTTTCCTCTTCCTGAGCGAAGAGTAGAGCCTTCTTACTATCACCACTGACTCTAGGGTGATGCCGCCGAGTATCTCCTGTGCCTCCTCGTATGTCTTGCCTTCGCCGAGGAGGATGCCGATCTTGCGTGTCCTTGCACCGGACACGGTGACGTAGAGGTCTCCGAGGCCGATGAGCAGGCTGTTGTATTCGGCACCGATGGATTCAAGGAGCTTGGACATTTCCTTAGCCGCCTGGTAGAATACGGCCGCCTGGGTGTTGACATGGGCACGTGGCTTGTCCTCGTCCTTTACGCTCATGTATCCGATTGCAATAGCAACTCCGAGAGCGAACGCGTTCTTGATGGCTACCGAATATTCGAGACCCATGACGTCCGAGGTGGTGGAAACATGGAAGTATGCGTTGTCGAAAGATTTGCTGATGGTCTCGCGCACCGTCGGATCGACTCCGCATACGGCGACCATGGTGTGGTCGTGATGAGCGATTTCATCGGCGGTTCCAGGACCACCGAGGGCGTAGATGTCCCTCTTGATGCCCTTCTTGAGAAGTTCCCTTTCCCAGTACACGGGATAGGAGATGAGCTCACCGTCCTCGGTCTCGGTGAGACCCTTCGCTGCGGAGAGGACAGGGGTGTCAGCATCAAGCTTCATGAGTATTTCCTCGAGGAACCAGTCGACTCCGTAGGATGATACTCCTGCGACCACGAAGTCGCTGCCCTTTACGGCGTCCTGCCACTGCTCTGTATGATAGAATTCAGTACCTTCCTGAAAATGCCTTCCGAATATCGGATGTTTTCCTCCATCCTTCAAGGCGTCGATGAGAGCCTTGTCGTGAGGAGTACCCACCATCCTGACGGTGTTTCCATTCTCGCCGGCAACGAATGCGAGGGCAGAGCCCATCTGGCCGGCGCCTATTATAGTGATAACTGCCATTTCTCAAAAATATGGGAGCGGTAAAGTTAACTATAATATTTAAGTTTCTTGCTATATTTGTTCTGCAATGATACCACACCCCGTAACCATGAACACCGAGTATCCCATTAAGATAATGGGAATCGTAAACATCACGGACAATTCCTACTATGCCCGGAGCCGCTGCCTCGGGGCAGACGGTGCAGCCGACACCGATCTCGTGCGGGAACGTGTCGCGACGATGTTGAGTGAGGGTGCGGACATCATCGACATAGGCGCATGCTCGACCCGTCCCGGAGCTCCAGCCGTCGGTGCGGACGTGGAGGCCAGCAGACTTACTCCGGTATTGGAAATGATAGGGCAGGAATTTCCGCATATCACGGTTTCCGTGGATACATATTGGGCGTCGGTCGCGACTCTCGCTGCGTCACTCCTTCCGGATTTCGCATCTTCCGGACGCTTGATCATCAATGACATATACGCCGGTAGGCGAGATCCTTTGATGCTGGAGACGGTAGGTGGCCTGAAGCTTCCGTACATCGCAATGCATAGCCTTGAAGAGACCCTGGACAGTTCTGACTATGGAGGGGATGTGGTGGAAGGAGTCAGGCGGTACTTCGAAGAATTCAGTGCCAAGGCCTCCGGAGCCGGCATTGAGGAATGGGTGCTTGACCCTGGATTCGGATTCGGAAAGAGCGTCGCCCAGAATTGGGAACTGCTCGACCGCATGCAGGAACTTTCTTGCTTCGGCAAGGAAATCCTTGTCGGAATTTCCAGAAAGAGTATGATATACAAGCCGTTGGGTATCACTCCGGAAGAAGCGCTCCCTGCCACTCAGGCTGCCCATCTTGCAGCGTTGGACAGAGGTGCGGCCATACTCAGGGTCCATGACGTTGCTCCGACGAAGTGGACGATTGATGTTTGGCGAATGATTCATAATTATTAACTTTGAGAAAATTAAGTACAGATATGGAATTCAGCAGGAATGAACAGATAGCCATCGCCAAGGTCGGAAAGATACTCGTGCTTGCGGACGGCAGGCTCGATGAGAACGAGATGGCAGGCTATGATCTCGAACTTTCGAGGATAGGTGTCAGCACCGCAGATGATCTCGAAAAGATCCTTGCACTGACTGAGGACATGGAGCCGGCAGCCGCATGCTCTGTAATCTCGAAGATGGACGGGGAAAAGAAGACCTATGTCTCGGCTTTCCTCGGAACCCTCATGGTCATAGATGAGAGCATCGACAAGAGGGAACTTGCCGTATGGGGAGTCGTGGGACAGCTCTGTGGTCTTCCTTCGATGACTGTGGGAGAGGCTGTCAAGTACATGGAAAACCTCAAGTAGAAACAACCAAACTATCCAAATACACATGAAAAGAATCATTACAGGCATCCTCGCGCTCTGCGCGCTCGTAGGATGCAGCACCAGCGAGAACAATCCAGTTCTCACCGTCGAAGGCGGACAGATCCAGGGTGTCAAGGATGAGCTTCCTGGCGTGTACGTGTATAGGGGAATCCCATATGCGGCACCTCCTATCCGCGACCTCCGCTGGAAGGCTCCGCAGCCTGTACAGCCATGGGAAGGCGTAAGGGTATGCGATACCTTCGGACATCCTAGCTTCCAGGCACAGCACTACACCGGCGGCTATACCACCGAGTGGGGCTATGGCAAGGAGCAGGCTTACAGCGAGGATTGTCTCTATCTCAACGTATGGACCAAGGCTCCTGGCGAGACTGGCAAGAAACTTCCTGTCGCAGTGTGGATCCATGGTGGCGGACTCCGCGAAGGCTGGGGTTCAGAGCCTGAGTTCTACGCAGAGGAGTGGGCAGCAAAGGATGTCGTGCTCGTGTCTTTCAACTATCGTCTCGGCGTGTTCGGTTTCACCGCTCACCCTGCTCTCTCAGCAGAGAACGAGAATGGAATCTCTGGAAACTACGGTATCCAGGACCAGATCGCTGCTCTCAGGTGGGTCAAGAACAACATCGCTCAGTTCGGTGGCGATCCTGACAACGTGACCATCTTCGGCCAGAGCGCAGGTGGACGCAGCACCCGAACCCTTTCAGAGTCTCCTATGGCTCGCGGTCTCTTCAACAAGGCTATCATCATGTCAGCAGGTGGTCTCAACCATGCAGCTCCATTCGAGAACTACAAGGACGCAGAGGTCAGGACCAAGGAAGTCATGGACTGGGCTGGTCTTGATACAGCTGAGAAGATGCGCGCAGCTTCTACTGAGGAAATCTTCGCTCTCCAGAGCATCTATAACAGGGTACACGGTCTCCGTCCTGCAGGTATCTTCGCTCCAACCATCGACGGCGTAGTCGTATCCAAGGATTTCGACGCTGCTGCAGTTGAGGGTACTCTCGCAGACGTTCCTTATATGATCGGTTATACCCGTGACGATTCTGGCGACATGTCCAAGGGCATCATCGAGTTCGGCAAGAACAGGGAGTCTTTCGGCGGCAAGGCTTATGCTTACCAGTTCGCACGTCCTCTCCCTACTGACGGCCGTGCAAACGTGCTCAGCGGCGCATTCCACTCTTCAGACCTCTGGTTCATCT
Organism: Candidatus Cryptobacteroides sp.; assembly: GCF_056207615.1. Classification (NCBI taxonomy): domain Bacteria; kingdom Pseudomonadati; phylum Bacteroidota; class Bacteroidia; order Bacteroidales; genus Candidatus Cryptobacteroides; species Candidatus Cryptobacteroides sp. The sequence continues at coordinate 6,132 of NZ_JBAEER010000040.1, forward strand.
TCAAGTCCCTCAAGTACTGCTGGAGGCCTTGGACTCAGGGTGACTGGGATCTTTCTGAGAAGATGATCACCGCTTGGTCAGACTTCGTGAAGACCGGCAATCCTGATCCGGACGGCAAGCTCGGTTGGAAGCCATGCACAGAGGAGTCTCCAGAGTTCATGGTATTCTGCCTTGACGAGAACGACAACGAAGCTTCATACTATGGTCGGCCTATCCCAAGGCCGGCTCGATAAGTCGAAAAGGAAATATCGGAAATGAATAAAGCCGCCCGGGCAACCGGACGGCTTTATTCGTGTATGTGGAAATCTTAGAGAGTTCTCTTGATCTCGACGATGGTGTAGGACTCGACGATGTCGCCGACCTTGATGTCGTTGAAGTTCTCGATGTTGAGACCGCACTCCATTCCGGTAAGTACCTCCTTCGCGTCGTCCTTGAACCTCTTGAGGGATCCGAGCTCGCCGGTGTAGATGACGATACCGTCGCGGATGAGTCGTACCTTGTTGGTCTTGTTGATCTTTCCTTCCTTGACGATACAGCCGGCGATGGTGCCGACCTTGCTGATCTTGAAGGTCTGCTGGATCTCTGCAGTACCGACGATCTCCTCCTTCTGCTCAGGCTCGAGCATACCCTCGATACCATCCTTGATCTCGTTGATACAGTCGTAGATGACAGAGTAGAGACGGATTTCGATCTGCTCCTTCTCGGCAAGCTTGCGGGCGTTGACTGAAGGGCGTACCTGGAAACCGACGATGATCGCATCGGATGCGGCTGCAAGGAGGATATCGGACTCTGAAATCTGACCGACTGGCTTGTGGATGACGTTTACGCGCACCTCCTCGGTAGAGAGCTTGATGATAGAGTCTGAGAGTGCCTCGATAGATCCGTCCACGTCTCCCTTGACGATGAAGTTGAGCTCCTTGAAGTTTCCGATCGCGATACGGCGTCCG
>NZ_JBAEER010000041.1:0-15219 GCF_056207615.1 Candidatus Cryptobacteroides sp.
GTATGTCTTGAGATCCTCCTCGAGGAACTTGACTGCGTCGTTCATCTTCGCCTTTGAAGCTGCGACGATGTCTTTTGCTTTGTTTATCATAGCTATGTATTTAGTCTGTGGTTATACGTGTACGAGTGTTCCGACCTTCTCGCCCTTGAGGAGCTTGGTGAGGTTGCCGGTCTGGTTCATGTCGAATACGATGATAGGCATGTTTCCGTCGCTGCAGAGAGCGAAAGCAGTCTGGTCCATCACCTTGAGGTGGTCGTTGATTGCCTTCGCGAAGGTGAGCTCATCGTACTTGGTTGCGGTAGGGTCCTTCTCCGGATCTGCCGTGTAGACGCCGTCGACCCTGGTGCCCTTGAGCAGAGCGTCAGCCTTGATCTCGAGAGCGCGGAGAGCTGCTCCTGAGTCAGTTGTGAAGAATGGGTTTCCGGTGCCGCCTGCGATGAGTGCGACGCCGCCGTTCTCCATAACCTTGACTGCATCGTCCCTCATGTAGTAGCGTGCCACCGGCTGCATCGGGGTCGCGGTGAACACCTCTGCCTCTACGCCCTGTGAGCGGATTGCCATCGCAAGGCCGAGGGAGTTGATCACTGTGGCAAGCATGCCCATCTTGTCGCCGTTCACGCGGTCGAAACCTTTTCCTACGCCCTGGAGGCCACGGAAGATGTTGCCGCCGCCGATGACGATACCGACCTGCAGTCCAGCCTTCACGGCATCTGCGATCTCGATCGCATAGCGCTCAAGCCACTTTTCGTCAATACCTTTTCCGGCAGGGCCTCCGAGGCTCTCGCCGCTGAGTTTTAGAAGTACTCTCTTATACATCGTAATTAGTGATTATCAGGAGAACAAAATTATCGGAAAATTATGAAACTTGCAAGAAACAACATATATTTGCATCTGATATTGGTTAATCGAAAATACTTAAAGACATGTTTATATTCAATTCATCAATCGGAAAGAAGTTCATCCAGAGTATCAGTGGTGCTTTCCTCATCATCTTCCTTCTCCTTCACGCTACTATCAACTTCTTCTCTGTAATCGACTCGTTTACAGGTAAGTATGGTGTTGCTGCAGCTGACGACAAGCTCTTCTCTGCAGGTGACGGTCTCTTCAAGCTCGGTTGTGACTTCATGTCAACTCCAGTGATCAGCATCATGGTCCCTGTCCTCGCTCTCGGTTTCCTCGTACACATCATCTATGGTATCTGGCTTACCGTTACCAACATCAAGGCTCGTGGCGGTTACAAGCGCTATGAGGTTGCCAGCAAGGCAAAGACCGATTCTTGGTCATCAAAGAACATGTGCGTTCTCGGTGTCGTAATCCTCGGTTTCATCGCTTTCCACCTTACCCATTTCTGGGCTAAGATGCAGCTTCCTGAGATGTTCGGCATCGGTGAGGCAGAGAACAATCCTTATCTCCTCCTCAACGCAACCTTCGGTCAGTGGTGGTGCGCAATCCTCTACATCATCTGGTTTGCAGCCCTCTGGCTTCACCTCAACCACGGTTTCTGGAGCATGCTTCAGACTGTAGGATTCAACAACGCAATCTGGTTTAAGAGACTCAAGGTCCTCAGCGTAGTCGTTTCTTCAGTTATCTGTCTCATGTTCGTGACTGTTGCAATCAATGCACTCATCCAGGCTTGCTAACAAGCACTAGAGAATAAAACGAAAAGGCTGCATGAGAAATCAGGCGGCCTTTTTTTAAGCACTAAAGGAATGGTAGTCGGAATCATAGGACTCGGCCTCATCGGAGGTTCGATGGCCATAGAACTCAAGCGCAAGGGCTTTGCCGAAACGGTTCTCGGAGTCGAGAACGACCCTGTGAATGCGTCAGCGGCGGAGAAGATCGGTCTCGTGGACCAGGTGGTCTCATACGATGAGTGCGTGGATAGGAGCGACCTCGTCGTCGTTGCGGTGCCGGTGGGTGCTGCGACACGCTTGCTCCCGGACATTCTTGACAAGTTCGAGAAGAACGCCCGTGGCCAGGTCGTCATCGACGTATGCTCGACCAAGGAACAGATGCTCAGGACGGTCTACTATCATCCGATGAGAAGGAGCTATGTGGCTTCGCATCCTATGGCAGGTACCGAGTACAGCGGCCCATGGGCAGCGATGCCGGGCCTTTTCGACGGTCGCGCGTGCATCATCTGCAATGCAGAGGAGTCCGACCCTAAGGCCGTGAACCTCGTCGAGAAGCTCTATGCGGAGCTCAATATGAGGACCATCCATATGAACGCTTCCAACCACGACGTGCACACAGCCTACGTCTCCCACATCTCCCATGTCACCTCGTTCGCGCTCGCGCTGACCGTGCTCGACAAGGAGAGGGACGAGAAGCACATCTTCGACCTCGCATCGGGAGGTTTCTCCTCTACCGTCCGCCTCGCCAAGAGTAGCGCTGACATGTGGGTCCCTATCCTCACCCAGAACAGGGAGAACGTGCTCCATGTGATCGACACATATATTGAAAAGATGAAGTCCTTCCGTCAGGCCATCGAGGACTATGACGAGGACAAGGTCCGTGAGCTCATCACGGATGCAAACAAGATAAAGAGAATCATTAGATAGCTATGGCAAAGAAACTTGATTTGGTCCCACTCAACGACTGGGGCTTCTTCCATCTTCCTCCACGTCCATGCGTGATCGCCGGCCCATGCAGCGCCGAGTCAGAGGAGCAGATCATGGAAACGGCAACGCAGCTCAAGGCATTCGGAATAAATGTGTTCCGTGCAGGTATATGGAAACCCCGTACCCATCCGGGATCTTTCGAGGGCGTCGGTGCTCCAGGTCTGGCATGGCTCAAGAGGGTCAAGGACGAGCTCGGTCTGAAGGTCTGCACCGAGGTTGCGAACGAGAAGCATGTGTATGAGTGTCTCAAGTACGGAATCGACATGGTGTGGATCGGTGCGCGCACATCTGCGAACCCATTCCTCATGCAGGAGATAGCAGAGGCCCTCAGGGGAACTGACATCCCTGTGCTTGTGAAGAACCCTGTCAACCCTGACCTCGACCTCTGGATAGGTGCGCTCGAGCGCCTGAACAATGCAGGTGTGAAGAAGCTCGGCGTCATCCACCGCGGTTTCTCTACCTACGAGAAGATCAAGTATCGTAACCATCCCCAGTGGCAGATCGCCATCGAGCTCCGCGGACGCTATCCGGAGCTTCCTTTCTTCTGCGACCCATCGCATCTGGCCGGAAGCAAGGACTATCTCGCAGAGGTTTCCCAGACAGCCATGGACCTTGGTCTCGAGGGTCTCATGGTCGAGTCGCATTGCGACCCGAGCTGCGCACTCAGCGACGCGAAGCAGCAGCTCAAGCCAGCTGAGCTCGAGCATCTTCTCTTCCATGAGATCGTCGTTCGTGACAAGGATACCGAAGACGAGTCCTACAAGCAGAACATCGACCAGCTCCGTGCACAGATCGACGTGATAGACGACAACCTCCTCTACACTCTCGGACAGCGTATGAGGGTCAGCCGTCAGATCGGTCAGTACAAGAAGGACAACAACATCGCCGTCGTTCAGGCATCACGCTGGGATTCCCTCCTCAGCAAGGTTGTCGAGAAAGGCGCTGCCGCCGGACTCCCTGAGGAGTTCGTCACTGCTGTCTTCAATGCCATCCATGAGGCCTCTGTAAAGGCCCAGGGTGAGATTATTTCAGGAAAGACTGAAGAGTAATACGGAATTCATCCTTCTCCTCATCGCTGAGGAAAGCGACTTTGATAGGCGCCCGGAACAGTCTCTGCTTGACTGAGTCGGGCGTCTTTGCGCAATCCTTGACCCTCTGGCTGTCCTTCTCCGTGGTGGCGATGACGGCGGTAGGGGAGGCTGCGGATGCTGCCTTGACGGACATCATGTCGCGGTCTGTGTACTTGTGGTGGTCAGGGAAGGTCAGGTGACGCACTACCTTGTAGTTGTCGCTCAGGTACATGCGCAGCGGCTTGTCGTCGGCGATGCCGGTGAAGAGTATGAGCCTCTTCGAGTAGAGATACCTGCTCTCGCTTTCGGGGAACACGGGCTCGAGGTCGCAGTATACGATCTTGGTGAAGAACACCTTCTGGTTCTCCTTTAGTCCGAGGTCGCGTATCCACTGGTCCTTCTCCTCCTGCTCCATGTATGCGGGACATTTGGTGACTATCACGATGTCAGCCTCGTAGAGCCTCTCGGGAAGGTCGCGAAGGCGTCCCACGGGCATGAGGTGGTCATTGAAGACCGGACGGTTGTAGTCTACGAGGACTATTGATACGGTTGGTTTGAGGTTCCTGTACTGGAATGCGTCGTCGAGGATGATGATGCTTGCAGGCTCAAGGTTCTTGTCCTTGCACTTACGTGCCTTCTTCTCGGTCTGGAGAAGCTCCGGGTGACAGAGATAGCGGCAGCCCTCATTCCTGTCCTTGTCGACGGCGACTGTGACGAAGGGGAATTTCTTCTTGATCTGGAGCGGCTCGTCTCCGTACATGGCTGCGGTTCCGTCGACGGTGACCTGCTGGAAGCCCTTGGTGTCTCTCTTGTATCCGCGAGAAAGGACTGAGATGTTGGTGCCTTTCCATCGTGGGTCCGCCATCAGGGTGCGGAGTATCATCTCGGTGTGTGGAGTCTTTCCCGTACCGCCCACGGCCACGTTGCCGATGCAGATGGTCGGAACCTCTGCGGTCTGGGACTTTCGCATGCCTGAATTGAACATCGCATGCCTGGTCTTCAATGTGAGGAAGTATGGGAAGAGGAGGGTCTTGTCAAGCAGTTTCGTTTTCATCTATGATTCATGTCGCCAATCATGCAAAGATAATCAAGATGATTCAAAACGCCGCCGAAAATTTCTTGAAATTGCGGCTAGAAGCCGTATATGCTCTTGGCTTCCGGAGGTACTTCGTCTCCCCAGCGGACGGCTATGCCGTCCAGGGTGGAGTAGAGTTCCTGAGGGTCGTTCAGGGTCACGAGCTTGAGCCTTGTCTCCTTGAAGTCGGGAAGACCCTTGAAATAGCAGCTCAGGTGCCTGCGCATCTCGAGCACGCCGACCTTCTCGCCCTTGAGCTCGAGGGAACGTGCAAGGTGGCGCTTGGCGAGCTCGACCCTTTCGGTCACGCTCATCTGCGGAAGCATCTCGCCGGTGTCGAGGTAGTGACGCATCTCGCGGAATATCCAAGGGTGACCGTAAGTCGCGCGGCCCACCATCACGGCGTCGACCCCATACCTGTCGAAGGCAGCCTTCGCCTTCTCCGGGGAGGTGATGTCTCCGTTACCTATAATAGGTATATGCATGCGCGGGTTATTCTTGACGGCTCCGATGAGGGTCCAGTCGGCCTCTCCGGTGTACATCTGCTGACGTGTGCGGCCGTGTATGGTGAGGGCCTGGATGCCCACGTCCTGCAGGCGCTCCGCGAGCTCGACTATGATCTTGGAATCGTCGTCCCAGCCGAGCCTGGTCTTCACGGTCACCGGCTTGTTCACGGCCTCTACCACCGCCTTTGTGATGGCGACCATCTTGTCCGGCTCCTTCATCATTCCCGAACCTGCGCCGCGACCTGCGATCTTCTTGACCGGGCAGCCGAAGTTTATGTCGACGAGGTCGGCTCCGTGGCCGCCCACTATCTCTTGTGCGCGCTCGGCGAGCTTCGCAGACTCGACCATGGCCTCGGGTATGTTTCCATATATCTGGATTCCGACAGGGGCTTCCTCCTCGAAGGTGAGGAACTTCTCGAACGATTTCTTGGAATCATGGACCAGTCCGTCGGAAGAGACGAACTCGGTGTAGACCATCGATGCGCCGAACTCCTTACATATATAGCGGAAGGACGCGTCGGTCACGTCCTCCATGGGCGCCAGCATCAGCGGCCTGTCCCCAAGATCTATGCTTCCAATCCTCATAAAACGCTGCAAAGTTAAAAATTTTGTCAGAATAGAAAAAATTGCTACCTTTGCAGCCCTCTATGGATTATAGGGAACGCAACAAATTTAGTATTAACCATTTAAAAGATCAAGACAGTGGAAACACAAAGCTACAAGTCAGTCTTCGCAAACCCAAAGACTGTAACAAAGGGCTGGGTTGTCATTGACGCTACCGACGTAGTGCTTGGTCGTCTTGCATCAAGGGTTGCCCTCATCCTCCGTGGTAAGGACAAGCCTTATTTCACCCCTAACCAGGATTGCGGTGATAACGTTATCATCCTCAATGCTGACAAGGTGAGACTCACTGGCAAGAAGATGACCGACAGGGTGTATGTCCGCCATACTGGTTATCCAGGTGGTCAGAGATTCACCACTCCGAAGGAGATCTTGGCAAAGAAGCCTACCGAACTCGTAAGGATGTCCATCAAGGGCATGCTTCCAAAGAACCGTCTTGGTGACAAGCTCATCAACAACCTTTACCTCTATCAGGGAAGCGAGCATCCTCATCAGGCGCAGAATCCTAAAGTTATCAAGTTGAACGAAATTTAAGCAGAGCAATGAAAGTAGTAAACGCCCTTGGAAGACGTAAATCAGCAGTCGCTCGTGTTTATCTCGTAGCAGGCAAAGGTAATGTGACCATCAACGGCCGTGACCTCAATGAGTACTTCAAAGAGGATGCTCTCCGTTACATCGTCAACCAGCCATTTGCAGAGACTGCTACCGAAGGTCAGTTTGACGTTAAGGCCGTTCTCGACGGTGGTGGAATCAAAGGACAGGCAGAGGCTCTCCGTCTCGGTATCGCTCGCGCACTTTGCGAGGTAGATAAGGAGGCTTATCGCTCAGCACTCAAGTCTGCAGGTTTCCTCACCCGCGATGCACGCGAGGTCGAGAGAAAGAAGCCTGGTCAGCCTGGTGCACGTCGCCGCTTCCAGTTCAGCAAGCGTTAATCGCCTGACACTGATTTACAAGATTGCACGATCCGGTTTGAAACTGAAGGACCCAAGTGGACGGTGCGAACCATCCCTGGCTGCCTGATAGTTGCCGAGATTGCGAAAAATCCAGGAGACCGGCCAGGCCGCTACTCCGGATTGATGAAAGAGTTTTTAACAAAACAAACAAAACAAAAATGTCTAGAACAAATTTCCAGGAACTGCTTGATGCAGGTGTTCACTTCGGCCACTTGGCTCGTAAGTGGAACCCTAAGATGGCTCCATATATCTTCGACCAGAAGAATGGAATCCACATCATTGACCTGCACAAAAGTATAGTGAAGATCGACGAGGCGGCAAGCGTAATGAAGCAGCTTGCTCGTTCAGGTCGCAAGATCCTCTTCGTCGCAACAAAGAAGCAGGCTAAGGACATCGTAGCCGAGAAGGCAGGCGCTGTCAACATGCCATACGTGACAGAGCGTTGGGCAGGTGGTATGCTTACCAACTTCCCTACCATCCGCAAGGCTGTCAAGAAGATGAACACCATCGACAAGATGATTGAAGATGGTACTTTCGACACTCTCGCAAAGAGAGAGCGTCTTCAGATTACCCGTCAGAGGGCTAAATTGGAGAAGAACCTCGGTTCTATCAAGGACCTGAGCCGTCTTCCTTCAGCACTTTTCGTAGTAGACGTACAGAAAGAGGCTAACGCCGTTAAGGAACCTAACCGCCTCAACATTCCGGTTATCGCTATGGTTGATACATGTTGCGATCCTACTCCGATTGACTATGTGATTCCGGCAAACGACGATGCTGCAAAGTCTATCGCCCACATCATGGACGTTCTTTGCGCTGCAGTCGCTGAGGGACTCGACGAGAGGAAGCTCGAGAAGGACAAGGAAACTCCAGAGGTAGAGGAGAACGCGCCAGCAACTGGCAAGAAGCTCCGCGCCCGCAAGTCTGCCCCTAAGGCAGAGGAAGCTCCTGTACAGGAATAATAACTTTAACAGAAGATACAAGAATGGAAATCAAAGCCGCTGACGTAATGAAATTGCGTCAAATGACCGGTGCAGGTATGATGGATTGCAAGAAGGCTCTCGTTGAGGCTGAAGGCGATTACACCCGTGCACAGGAAATCATTCGCGAAAAAGGTAAGCTCGTTGCTGCAAAGCGCGCTGACCGCAATACCACCGAGGGCGCTGTACGTGCAAACGTTGCAGGTAACAAGGCTGTAATGGTCTGCCTCGGTTGCGAGACCGACTTCGTATCCAAGAACGCTGAGTTCCAGGCACTCGCTGATGCAGTTCTCGCAGCAGCAGTTGCTAACTACCCTGCTGACGCAGAGGCTCTCAAGGCTTGTGCAATGGCTGACGGTAGGACTGTGGAAGAGGCTATCACTGCACAGACCGGTAAGACTGGTGAGAAGCATGAGCTCGTAGGCTACGCTCTCATCGAGGCTCCATACGTAGTTTCATACGTACACGCTCTCAACGGTAAGCTCGGTGCTATCGTAGGTTTCAACAAGGAGGTTCCTGCTGAGCTCGCTAAGGGTGTTGCAATGCAGGTCGCTTCTATGAACCCTGTATCTATCTCTGCTGCTGACTGCCCTGCAGAAGTAGTTGAGAAGGAGCGCCAGGTTGCTATCGAGAAGACCAAGGAGGAGCAGGTGCAGAAGGCTGTAGATGCAGCTCTCAAGAAGGCTGGCATCAATCCTGCACACGTTGACAGCGAGGATCATATTGAGTCTAACATGGGCAAGGGCTGGATCACTCCAGAGCAGGCTGCTCAGGCTCGTGAGATCAAGAAGACTGTCGCTGAGCAGAAGGCAGCTAACCTCCCAGCTCAGATGATCGAGAACATCGCCAATGGCCGTATCGCCAAGTTCTTCAAGGAGAATACCCTCGAGGAGCAGGAGTACCAGATGGGTGATGGCAAGGCTTCTGTAAAGGATTCGATCGCAGCTGTCGACAAGGACGCTAAGATCGTTGCTTTCAAGAGATTCTCTCTTGCTGAATAATTAAAGGCGAAAACCTTACAATATAGAGCCGGTCCGAAAGGATCGGCTCTTATTTTTTTGTGCAAGGGCATAAAATAGACAACCCGCGTCTCACGACGCGGGTTGTCAGCAATTCTAACCTAAAACTTAACCTATGAAAAAACTATTCGACTGGAAATATTATTTCCATGCCGCTTGTGACAAATGTAATACTAATGTTTTAGCAAACAAACCAAATCGGTAAATCTGTCAATACAAATCAACCTTTCGGAAATAGGAAGTGCGGCAAGTTCGTGTGTCCAAGCGATTTCGTGGGGGATATGGTAGGCTGTACCTCCCAATTTGATAACGGGAAGCACGTCTGACCTGACTGAATTGCCGACCATCACAAGCTCCTGTGGAGCCACTCCGTAGCGGGCTCCGAGTTCGATATAGCTTTCTTCGTCTTTTTCGACCATTACCTCTATTCCCGCGGAAGTACTGCTCATTCTCCCAGAGCGTGTCGTCAGCGTCGATGAATATGTACTTATTCTTCTGCTGGCTGCTCATTTGCCTTGGTGTCAGGCTTGATGGTGATGATCCTCACGTCCCTTACAGGGCGGTCGCGATAGTCGGTAGGAACGCTGGCGATCCTGTCGATAACCTCAAGGCCGTTGATGGTCTCACCGAAGATGGTGTACTCTCCGTCGAGCTGGAGACAATTCATCTCGTCCTGTACGATGTAGAACTGTGAGCCGCTTGAAGCCTTCTTAGGATTTGCGCGGTCTCCGATTCGGGCAGCTGCAATGGCGCCTTTCTTATGGTAGTATTCGTTCACGAACTCTGCAGGTATGGTGTAGCCCGGGCCACCCTGTCCGTAGAGATCCACCTTGCTGGTGTCCCTTGTATAAGGATCTCCGCCCTGGATCATGAATCCGTTGATCACGCGGTGGAAGAGGAGGCTGTCGTAAAAATGCTCTGCGACAAGCTTCTCGAAGTTCTCGCGATGCTTAGGGGTCTTCTTGTAGAGCTTGATCTTGATCGTACCCATGTTGGTCACGATGTCGTAGACTGGCTCCTCCACAGATGAGCCTACCTCTACTTCTGTCTGGTCAGCCGCCTCGCTGTCGTTGGTGGCCTTGTTCTGGTTGTGGCATGCCGCAAAGAGGAATGAGCATGCGATGAGAGCTGGGATTATTCTTTTCATGTCTTTTTCGTTATGTCTGCAAATGTACTAATTTTGCATCATGAATCTGAAATCATTATTGAAGGATACGGCAATTTATGGACTCAGCTCGATCGTGGGCCGATTCCTCAATTACCTCCTTGTCCCTCTCTATACGACGAAGATCGCTGCCGAGAGCGGCGGTTACGGTATCGTCACCAATCTCTATGCATATACTGCGTTCTTCCTGGCCCTGCTCACCTTCGGAATGGAGACGACGCTCTTCCGTTTCTCAAACAAGGACGGAGAGGACGCCGACCGCGTGTATGGCACGACGCTGAGGCTCGTCGGGGGAGTGGCGCTGACCTTTGTGGTCCTTGTATTTGCCTTCGTGCACCCGATCTCCGCGGCGATGGGATATGCAAACCATCCGGAATATGTGGCCTGCATGGCCGCCATCGTCGGGCTTGATGCCTTCCAGGCCATCATGTTCTCGCGCCTGAGACAGCAGCACAAGCCGATAAAGTTCATGGTCCTCAAGTTCGCGTTCATCATCCCGAACGTCCTGCTGAACCTCTTCCTCTTCCTCGTGATGCCGCTGATGTTCCCGTCTTTCCCTGCATTGGAGCAGATGTACGTGCGCTTCGACTATGGAGTCGGCCTGATCTTCTTCGTCAACCTCCTCTGCACGGCTATGGTGACCTTCGGATTCTGGAAGGAGCTTCAGGGATTCAGGTACAAGTTCGACGCAGCCCTCGCAAAGAGGCTTCTCAAGTATACATGGCCGCTTCTTATCTTCAGCCTCGTCGGCATACTCAACCAGGTTGCGGACAAGATGATATTCCCTAAGCTCATGCCGGGCGATGAGGGACGGGTACAGCTGGGAATCTACGGTGCTTGCGTCAAGGTTGCCATGATCATGGCACTCCTAACCCAGGCCTTCCGCTATGCCTACGAACCGATCGTGTTCAGCGGTAGCAGGGACAAGAACAGTCCCGAGACCCTGTCCGAGGGAATGACCTACTTCGTGGTCTTCACCGTCCTGGCCTTCCTCGGCGTGATGTTCTACATGCCTATACTCAAGTTTCTGGTCGGTAGCAGCTACAGGGAGGGACTCGCGGTCGTTCCTGTCGTGATGCTTGCCGAGATATTCATGGGAATATACTTCAACCTTTCCTTCTGGTACAAGCTCTCTGACCAGACCCATTGGGGCGCCATCATGAGCGCGGTCGGAGCGGGTACGATGATACTTGTGAACATACTCTTCGTTCCGAGAATCGGTTACTGGGCATGCGCATGGGGCGGCTTTGCCGGCTACGGCGTCGCCATGCTGCTGTGCTACTTCATCGGCCAGAGGAAATATCCTATCCCTTACGACATGAAGAGCATTGGGCTCTTCGTCGCACTTGCGGCTCTGCTATACGCTGTATCATGGGCCATCGGCAGATTCACCGGCGTCGGCGAGATTCTCCAGATGGTCATCAACACCATACTCATCCTCCCTTATCTGGGACTCATGTACATACTCTTATGGAAGAAAAGGGCAAACTCTATCTGATTCCATCGCCGCTGGGCGAGAATGACCCGGGCGAAGTGATTCCGGCTCCCGTTTTGGAGTCTCTGGCGGGCTTCAAGACCTTCGTGGTAGAGGAAGTCCGCACGGCGCGCAGATACCTCTCAAAGGCCGGTTTAAAGGGCCATATCGGCGAATTGGAGTTCTATGAGCTGAATGAGCATACGGACAACGCGACCATCGAGGGCTATGTGCGACTGTTCGATCATGGTAACAACGTCGCTCTCATCTCCGAGGCGGGTCTTCCTGCGGTTGCGGATCCCGGTGCGCAGCTGGTCGCACTCTGCCATCGTTGCGGAATCGAAGTGGTTCCGGCTGTCGGTCCGAGCTCTCTCATGCTTGCTCTCATGTCCTCTGGACTCAACGGCCAGTCATTTGCTTTCTGCGGCTATCTCCCGGCCAAGACCGACGAGCGTCGCGCAAAGCTCAAGAGCATAGAGAAACTCTCCTCGCAGCACCGTCAGACCCAGATATTCATCGAGACCCCGTATCGCAACGACGGCATGATGGCAGACATCCTGAGCGTCTGCGGCGGCAATACCCGCATCTGCGTGGCGGCGAACATCACGATGCCGGATGCGTACATAAAGACGAAGACCGTCTCCCAGTGGAAACAGTCTCCGATCAGCATAGGCAAGCGCCCATGCGTATTTCTTCTGCTCGCCTAGATGAGCATCAGCATTATCATCTGAGCTGATATCACACGAATGAATACGGCGAGGGGGTAGACGGTGGCATAAGCCTCGGATGCCTCCTCGTCTGTCGTTACGGAACTTGCGTAGGTGAGCGACATAGGGTTTGCCATCGCTCCGCAGATCACGCCGGCGTTCTGTGCATAGTTGAGCTTGCCCCACTTCTTGCCGATGATGGCGCAGAGGAAGGTCGGTACTATCGCAATGAAGAGACTGATGATGACCCACATGAGGCCCTTGAGGCAGAGTATGGTAGGGAAGAAGTCAGCTCCGGCGAAGAATCCCAGGCAGGCCAGGTAGATCGTGATTCCCATCTGGCGCAGCATGAGGTTCGCACTTCTTGTGCTGAAGGTCACGAGGTGGAAGCGTGGTCCGAATGCACCCATCAGGATACCGATGATGATAGGACCGCCGGCGATTCCGAGCTTGATCGGTGTGCTCATTCCGGGAACAGCGATAGGAATCATTCCGATGATGATACCGACCACGATGCCGATGAACACGGTCACGAGGTTAGGGTTGCGGAGATCCTTCTGCTCGTTTCCGAGAATCTCGCCGACCTTCTCTACCGCCGCTTCCTCTCCGACCACGGTGAGGCGGTCTCCGAGCTGGAGTCGGAGGCTCTGGTAAGGAATGAGCTCCACACCTGCACGGTTCACGCGGGTGATGTTGATCGAGAGCGTGCTGCGGAGATGGAGCGAACCTATCTTGACTCCGTTGAGGGAGCTCTTCGACACGAGTATATGCTTGGACACGAGCTTGCTTCCGTCCACGGTGTCCCAGTTGATGTCAGGACGGTTCCAGTCGGTCGACTCGGCAGTACCGAAAACTACCTTGAAGTAGTCCACGTCATCCTTGGCGAGTACGACGAGCAGGTGGTCGTTTTCCTGAAGTACGGTATCGGAAAGTGGGAAGGTGACCTTTCCGTCGCGCCACACGCGGGAGATGGTCATGTGCTTCTCGCTCATCTTGGCAATCTCTGCGATGGTCTTGCCGAAGATCGCAGGGTTGCTGACGCGGAACTCGCAGATGTAGGTGGTGTTGGACGCGTCGGCCTTGTGGCTGTCGTCCTTTCTGTGGACCATGAATCTCATCATGATCAGGCAAGCCAGCACTCCGATCACGCCGCATGGATATCCGACCGCGCATGCGGTTGCCATGCCGTTGGCGATGTCATGCTGCTCGGGATGCACGTCGAGAAGAGCCTGCTGCGCGGCACCCAGCATAGGGGTGTTGGTGGCCGCACCGCTGAGCAGTCCCATCGCGTCAGGAAGGGTGATCCTGGTGAAGCTATAGAGGACCAGCGTAGCCGCCGTGGTCATCACTATCGCGAGTATGGCGTAGAGGTTGAGCTTGATTCCGCCCTGCTTGAGGGAAGGGAAGAAGCCCGGGCCCACCTGCACTCCGAGGGTGTAGGTGAAAAGGATGAGACCGAAGTTCTGCGCGACTATCAGCATGTTCGATTCGACGGAGATGCCGAGTCTCTCGCAGATGTCACCGAATATGATTCCGGCGAAGAATACGCAGGTGACGCCGAGCGAGATGCTCTTGATCTTGATCTGGCCGAGCGCGAGCCCTATGCCGCTGATGAGGGACAGCAGAATGATGGCCTGGAGATATCCAGGTACGGTAAATATGTCAGTTAACCAATGCATGTCAATAGAGGAAATATCCGGCGGCTCCTGCGCCGATGATTATCAGAATCGGGCTTAATTTGGTCCACATCGAAAGCACGAATGCCACCGCGAAGAGAGCCCAGCTCTTCCAGTCGATGAAGTTTTCCGGGGTTATGAGCACCACCGCTGCCGCACCTATGAGACCGACTACCGCAGGACGGAGGGCCGACATTACTCCGGCGAAGACGCCGTTGCTCCTGAGTTTCTCGTAGAGGCGCACGATGGCCATCATTATGAGGAAGGATGGCAGCATAATCGCGAAGGTGCTGGCGAGCGAGCCGAGTACACATACCCACTCTGCTGCGCCTTGCGCCTGGACGACGCTGTATCCAACGTATGTCGCCGTGTTGATTCCAATCGGTCCCGGGGTCATCTGCGAGATCGCAACGATGTCGGTGAACTGGGCCTCGGTGAGCCAACCGTGTACGGACACCACCTGACTTTCGATCAGGGAGAGCATCGCATAACCTCCGCCGATGGTGAAGGCTCCGATGACGAAGAAGGTCCAGAAAAGCTGCAGGAAGATCATGCCTTACCTCCTTTCTCCTTGTGGAACATGATTGCGGTCGCGATGATGATGGTGACGAGCAATATGTATATAGGTGAAACCTTGAGGAAGGCTACGAGCGCGAGGGCGGCGATGCTGAGCACCCATGTCCACCAGCTTTTGTTCGCCTTGCGGGCCATCTCTATCATTGGGACTACGATCAGCGCGACTACGACTGGGCGTATGCCCTTGAACATTCGTATCACGGTCTCGTTGTCCTGGTAGTTGCTGAAGAACATGGCAATCAGCAGGATGATCAGGAAAGGAGGGGTGCAGCTTCCGAGGGTCGCGGCCACGGCTCCCTTCCATCCTCTGATGCGGTAGCCGGCGAAGATGGAGGTGTTCACCGCGAGAAGCCCGGGCGCCGACTGAGCGATCGCAAGTATGTCCGGGAACTCCTCCTCGGCTATCCATCCTTTGCCGCAGACAGCCTCCTTAATGATTGGTACCATGGCATATCCGCCGCCGATCGTGAATGCCCCGACCTTCGCGAAAACGCCGAAAATACGTATGAGACTGACCTTTTCCTGTTCCATTTCGGTGGCAAATGTACTCATTCTGAAAAATTTTCTAAAAAAATACGAGAAAAATTTGGAGAGAAAGATTTTGTGCGTATCTTTGCAGCCCGTTTGAGAAACAACGGAAGTTCATTGAAAAGACTGGAAGAACAAGTACAAGCAAGTACCGAAAAAGAATCTGTAACAGATAAATTCGAGAAGCGTCATTTCTAATTGGAAATTGATAAGTCAAGGAATCAAGCTAAGAACTATAATTATTATACAAT
>NZ_JBAEER010000042.1:0-11245 GCF_056207615.1 Candidatus Cryptobacteroides sp.
CCATGAAGGTGCCGACATCGTCACGAGAGAAACCGAAGGTCATCTGGGTGAGGTCGTTGGTACCGAATGAGAAGAACTCAGCGGTACGAGCCATGCGGTCAGCGGTGAGAGCTGCACGAGGAATCTCGATCATAGTACCGAACTTGTAATCGATAGACTCGTTGAACTGTGCCTCAACCTCATGCTTAACCCTCTCGCAGATGGTCTTCTGGAAACGAAGCTCGCGGTCAGAGATGGTTACAGGGACCATGATCTCAGGATGTGGATCGAAGCCTTCCTTCTTGAGCTCGAGAGCTGCGGTGAAGATGGCGCGGAACTGGGTCTCAGAGATCATTGGGTAGGTGATATGGAGACGTACTCCGCGGTGACCCATCATAGGGTTAACCTCGTGGAGTGACTCGCCACGCTTCTCGATGTCTGCGGTAGAGATGTGGAGTTCCTCTGCGAGCTCCATCTTCTTATCCTCGGTCTGAGGAACGAACTCATGGAGAGGTGGGTCGAGGAGACGGAAGGTAACAGACTTGCCGTTCATCACCTTCATGGTACCCTTGACGGCAGCCTTCATGTATGGCTCGAGCTCTGCGAGGGCTGCACGACGCTCGTCGTCTGACTTGGAAAGGATCATCTTGCGAAGCTTGCTGAGCGGAGTCTCAGAGTTGCGTCCGTAGAACATGTGCTCGATACGGAAGAGGCCGATGCCCTCAGCGCCGAATGCGAGAGCACGCTCTGCATCTTCAGGAGTATCAGCGTTGGTGCGGACACCGAGCTTGCGGAACTTGTCTGCCATTGCCATGAACTTCTGGAAACGTGGGTTGTCAGAAGCATCCATGGTAGCGATGGCGGTTGCATATACGGCACCCTTTGCGCCGTTGAGTGAGAATGAGTCACCCTCGTGATACTTCACGTCTGAACCTGCGAACCAAACCTCCTTCTTCTCGAGGTCGATCTTCATGTCCTCGCAACCTACGATACAGCACTTACCCCAACCACGTGCAACGAGTGCAGCGTGAGAGGTCATACCGCCCTTCATGGTAAGGATACCAGCGGCAGCGCGCATACCCTCTACATCCTCTGGAGAAGTCTCCTCACGAACGAGGATGACGCTCTTCTTCTGTGCTGCTGCAGCAACTGCGTCAGCGTTGGTGAAGACGATGGTACCTACGGCACCACCTGGAGATGCTGGGAGACCGTGTGCTACTGGGGTAGCCTTCTTCTCAGAAGCTGGGTCGAGGATTGGGTGGAGGATCTCATCGAGCTGAGCAGGAGAAACGCGCATTACTGCGGTCTTCTCGTCGATCATGCCTTCCTCGAGCATGTCCATTGCCATGTTGAGGGCTGCGAGACCGGTTCTCTTACCGATACGGCACTGGAGCATCCAGAGCTTGCCCTCCTGGATGGTGAACTCGATATCCTGCATGTCGTTGAAGTGCTCCTCGAGGTGGAGACGGATGTCGTCGAGCTCCTTGTATACCTCAGGCATAGCGTCCTCGAGAGATGCGAGGTGCTGGTTCTGAGGGCTCTTGGTTGCGTTGTTGAGCGGGTTAGGGGTACGGATACCGGCAACGACGTCCTCGCCCTGAGCGTTGATGAGCCACTCGCCGAAGAACTTGTTGTCACCGTTAGCTGGGTTACGAGAGAAAGCCACACCGGTAGCTGAAGTCTCGCCCATGTTACCGAATACCATTGACTGTACGTTCACTGCAGTACCCCAATCATCTGGAATACCCTCGATCTGGCGGTACTTGATAGCGCGCTTTCCGTTCCATGACTTGAACACGCCACCGATTGAACCCCAGAGCTGAGCCTCAGCGGTGTCAGGGAAGTCTACGCCGAGAACCTCCTTGATACGTACCTTGAATGCCTCAGCGAGGTCCTTGAGCTCGTCAGCGGTGATCTCGGTGTCGAGCTTGTAGCCCTTAGCCTCCTTGAGGTCCTCCATCATCTTGTCGAGCTGCTGGCGGATTGCCTTGCCGTCCTCTGGCTCGATGCCCTCTGCCTTCTCCATTACGACGTCAGAGTACATCATGATGAGACGACGATATGCATCGTATACGAAACGTGGGTTACCGGTCTTCTTGATCATACCAGGGATGGTAGCTGAGCAGAGACCGATGTTGAGAATGGTGTCCATCATACCAGGCATTGAGCTTCTTGCGCCTGAACGGCAGCTCACGAGGAGCGGATTCTCAGGATCGCCGAACTTCATGCCCATGATTGCCTCAGTAGCCTTGAGAGCTTCTGCTACATCGTTCTTGAGTTCTGCGGTGTAACCGCCGCCGAGCTGATAGTACTCAGTACAGCACTCGGTGGTGATGGTGAAACCTGCAGGTACAGGGATGCTGAGAGTACACATCTCGGCGAGGTTTGCACCCTTACCGCCGAGGAGCTCGCGCATCTTGCCATTGCCTTCTGCGTTCTTACCGCCGAAACGGTAGACTCTTTTCTTGTTTTCTGCCATAATTTAACCTAAATAACGTTATCTGTTTTTTGCTGTTTTCCAAATAGGGCGCGAAGATAATCAAAAATCGCGTTTATTGAAAATAAACTTTTAGTTTATAATAACTTTGCTGCGATTTCGGACAATTCGCTCCTTTCTCCCTTTCTCATGTTCACGTGCTCGAAGAGGACCTGTCCGCGGAACTTGTTGTTCAGGTGGGTGAGTCCGTTCGACCATTGGTCGAGGTAAGGCTGGTCGATCTGGAAGATGTCTCCGGTGAATACGATCTTCGTGCCTTCTCCTGCCCTGGTGATGATGGTCTTGATCTCATGAGGGGTGAGGTTCTGGGCCTCGTCGATGATGAAGAATACCTTTCCGAGCGAGCGGCCCCTGATGTATGCGAGAGGGGAGATGAGAATCTTCTCGTCATTGAGGAGGTTCTCGATGTGAAGCGCCTGCTTGCTGCCTGGCTTGAATCCGTTCTTGATCACGTTGAGGTTGTCCATCAGCGGCTGTACGTACGGGCTCATCTTGGTCTTCTGGTCTCCGGGGAGGAATCCTATGTCCTGTCCTCCGAGTACGACGGTAGGACGGGAGATGATGATCTGCTCGAAGTCCCTTTCCTGCTCAAGCGCAGAGGCGAGCGCCACGAGAGTCTTTCCGGTACCAGCACCTCCGGTGAGAGATACGAGAGGAATGTCCTTGTTCATGCAGGCGTCCATCGCGAATTTCTGTTCCGCGTTTCGAGGCTTGATGCCGTATGCGTTGCTCTCCTTTACGAGCACGACGCGTGCCGTGGCCTTGTCGTAGCGGGCTGTGGTGACCGGTGCTCCTTCGCCCGGCCAGCAGAGCTTGAAAAGCTGGTTAGGAAGCGGCTCCTTAGGACATACAGACTTCCATGGAATAGCGTTCTCCGGTCCATAGACGAGCTTCTGGAGTTCCTCCGGACTGACGTCCTCGACGGTGAGAACCTCCTTGGCCACACCTTCGATCTTCTCCTCGTCGACACGGTCGGTCAGATAGTCCTGTACCTCCATCCCGACGGCTTTCGCCTTCATTCGCATGTTGATGTCCTTGGTCACGAGGGCCACGAACCTGTCTGGGTTGTGGTCGCGGACCCACATCGCGGTGGCGATGATCCTGTGGTCCTGGATGTCATCCATGAAGCACTCCTTGAGTGCGTCAGGGAATGGGTGGTTCACCTCGATCCTGATCTTGCCCAGACCCTTTCCGATCTGGATTCCTTCCTTTCCGAACTGTCTTCGGTCGGACATCCTGTCGAGGTCACGCACGAAGCCTCTCGCGTTGAACGCAAGGGCGTCATTGCCTTTCTTGAAGTGGTCAAGCTCTTCGATTACCGCAATAGGAATAACCAGGTCATTTTCCTGGAACTTGCGGATGGCCTTGTGGTCGTGGAGGACTACATTGGTGTCCAGCACGAAAATCTTTGGTTTGCTCATGTGTCATTAATCTTCTCCCTCGCTGGCCTGTCCGAGGAGGGCACCGAGTATGCCGGCGACTGCCGGTTTCCTGCTGTGACGTACCCCGATCTGGCCTGCAGTTCCGTCAGGATGGCCCAATGGGTAATAGGCAACGTCCTGGAGTAGGAACTGGGAGTCTATGTAGTCAAAGTCAATGTCGCTGAATTGCACGAGGACGCCAGGGACCTCTCCGAAAAGTATGCGCGCAGCGCTCGCTTCGTCGTACGAGCTTGCGATTCCGCTGACGTCGAGCGTGGTACCTGTCTCTGCGCAGAGCTTGGCGGCCGCTGTCATGAGCCCGCCCCTTCCGACGGTCACTCCGCTCAGGGCGACTCCGTCCTCCACCATCTCTCGGATGAGCTCGTAGCAGTCGATGAAATAGTCTGCGTCCTGGACTTCAGGAGCGTTGTCGGCGCCGTTTCCGGCAAATGCCGATAGCGCTGATGCTCCGAGCCTGTATGGACATGTGTCGAATGGTACGTACACTATCCAGCTGTCGGCCTCCTTTCGTGCCTTGTCCGGGCAGTTGCGCTTCTTTCCGGGAACGATCTCGTCGGCCTCTTCCTCTTCCATCGTCGCGACGGGCGAGAACTTTACGTCGATGTCGAGATGACAGTCTCCGTCGCTCTCCTCGAATCCGTACTGCTCCACCTTGAGCCCCATCTCGCTCACATATTCGCAGAGGGCCTCGACGCTCTGGTAGAACGCCGCCATGTTACCCATCTTCGTGTCGTTCCATCTCCATTTTGGACTGAGTCCAAGGTTGCCAAGGCGGAAATGCCCGTCAAGCCACAGGGTGTCTATGAGCGATACTGCCACCCTGGTCTTGGCTCCTGAACGAGGATGCCTCGTAGGGAACTTGTCCGGAAGATTCATGATGGACTCGATGTACGAGGCCACCTGAGACTGGCGGAAGGTGCTGGGTTTCGGATTTGGGTCGAGGGATTCGTCTACGATCTGCCCCGGGCATACCTCTTCTGGCACATAAGCTTCCCCATAGTCCCTGAGGAGCTCTGCCGGAGTGTTGTCGGTCTCGATGCCGTCAATCAGATACTGCGAATACAGTGCTTCGTTCTGCTTCATGTGAAGGGCAAATGCGTAAAACTTTGTAAATTTAAGTAAATTTGACGGCCATTCAAATTTTTTATGGAATCTTCATTCAGCAACGACGCATACGAAAAGATGATTGCGGGTCTGTATACCCGTTTCCAGTCCTTCCAGACAGCAGGAAAGGATGCCTACAAGCCAGGCCTTGACAGGATGGAATTCCTCGATCAGCTCGCAGGCCATCCACACCGCAGCTATCGTACGATCCATGTCGCAGGTACCAACGGAAAGGGCTCGGTATCCAACATGCTCGCGGCGTCTCTGTCAGCGACCGGGCTCAAGGTCGGACTCTACACTTCTCCCCATATTCTCGACTTCAGGGAGAGGATGAGGGTGCTGGAGAATGGTGAGGTCCGCCTGATCGGCAAGGAGGACGTTTGGAACTTCGTACAGACTTGGGATTCCACCTTCGACAATCTCGGTCTCTCGTTCTTCGAGATAACCACCATGATGGCATTTGACTGGTTCGCCAGGCAGGGCGTCGACCTTGCCGTGATAGAGTGTGGGCTTGGCGGAAGGTTGGATAGTACAAACCTCATCTCGCCGAATCTCTCCGTGATCACGAACATCGGACTCGACCACTGTGACATACTGGGCGAAAGTCTCGGTGAGATAGCCTTCGAGAAGGCCGGAATCATCAAGCCGAAGATCCCTGTGGTGGTGGGCGAGAGCTCGCCGGAAACGGATATTGTCTTCGAACGTAAGGTCTTGTATACCAACCTTCCGGAGACGGAATTCATGGGAGACAGGACTCGTATCATGTCTTTGCTCACCTTTGCGGACAAGTGCGAGCCTGGAGGCTGGGAAAGGGCGGATGAGATCCTCTCTGCGATGGACCTTCAGGGCACCTATCAGAGGAAGAACCTCCGCACGGTTCTGGCGGCCCTCGAGAAACTCGGCACAGAACTTTCCGCCGAGGTCGTGAACGCCATCGAGAACACCGCAAGACTGGCTGATTTCCATGGCCGTTGGGAGCGCATCTCGACCGATCCTCTCACGATATGCGACATAGGTCACAATGCCCATGGCCTGAAGTACAATTTCGGCCAGCTTGAGAAGATGCTCGACGAAGGGAATGTCTCGGATCTCGTCATGGTCTACGGCAGCGTAGCGGACAAGGATGTCGATGCCGTCCTTTCGATGATACCTCAGAGGGCACACATAGTCTTCACTGCTGCCGACAATCACCGTGCTTTGCCTGCGGAGACAGCTGCAGAGCACTTTTCTGCTCTCGGACGCTCCGCGGCTTCCGTCCATGTCGAGGCTCGTGTGGGTGATGCGGTCGCGCTTGCGCGCAGTCTCTGCGAGACTATGGCATTACCTTTGATTTACATCGGTGGAAGTACTTATGTAGTATCGGAGGCAATATCATGGGTAAGACATATCTGATCGCAGCGCTGGCCATCGTGGTCGCTGCACTTTTTCTTTTTGACAGACCTGGCAAGGCAATGGTTGACGACGACAATCTGCAGTTGAAGGAACTATGGAAGGAGTATCGTGCTGCAGAAAGCAAGGACCTTCCGCAGAAGCAGCTTTCCCTTTTGGAAAAGATCCGTTCGGAGTCTCTCTCCAAGAAGATTCCGTATGATTACTATCTCGCATCTGAGTACTCTGTTCAGGTCCGCCGTCGCATAAACTGGAAGGACGCAGAGAAGGCGAGGGAAGATTTCCGTAAGAGCGTCGAGGACTATGGCTTGCCTGTCATGGACCTGATGTATCTTCTGAGGAATCAGACCTCCTATTCGACTCTCGAATATGCTCGTGCACACGCTCAGGAACTCAGGCAGAGCAATGTGACTGCATTTCACGATGCGTGGTTCGGAAGCTCGGCCGGCTTGGATTCCTTCATTGATGGCTTGGTCAGGAACGATCTCGAATTCGCCCTGTGGGCATGCCGTCTTCGCGGTGAGAAATGCTCAGACGGACTGAAGGAATTGGTGGAAGAAAGGTATCCGGACCGTGCCATACTCGAGTATTTCGATGCTTCCGACGGCAGGCTTGGTACCTCCGGCAGCCAGGCACTTGCAGACCATGCCCGTAAGTATGCGGGAAAGGCGGCGTCAATGCTTTCACGTGCAGCACTTCTTCAGGACAGGATGGGTGCCTTGGAGCGAGACGGCAAGTCTACTGGCGAACAGTATAAGGTCCTCTACGATGATTGCCTCGCTTTCGAGAAGCAGAGAAAGGCCTTCAGTGGCATGGAGGGCAAGCTCGCGGCCTGCGAGTCCCATGTGGAGTCTCTCGTGAAACGTCTTGAGTCTCGTTCCCTGGATTTCGAGATTGAGAATGACCAATTGACCGTCAGGTTCCGCAACCTCGACAAGGCAGAGGTGGAATTCGTCTCGAGAAAAGATGGCAAGAAGGCTTGGAAGACCACCGTGGAGAATCCATCCGGCAGTTTCTACGTGTATGACAAAGTTAGCTTGAAGATACCCGTCATCGATGACGGCTCCTATGACGTGATTCTGAAGGCCAAGGACGTCAATGCGAAGTCTCGTTACAATCGAAATACCATCTCCGTTGCCGTAAGGGAGGATTCTCGAGGGCATTCGATCTATGTCGCCGACTATAAGAGCGGCGAGCCTATCAAGTCTGTCGACCTGAGCCTTTACGAGAAAGGAAAGGAAGTTGCCAGCGTCAAGAACCTTGCGCTCGACGGTTTCACCCGGCTTCCGGAGAAGATCGAGTCGGCCATGAAGCAGAAGAACAGAACTGGCCGCTACAGCCAGCAGTATCTGGTGTGCAGCTGTAGGGACGGCGCCGACGGGATCTTCCGCAGTTCGGACGAAGTGAACATCTACGACTATTATTCCGTAGATGAGGAAAATGTGGCAGAGTCGACCATGGCGAACGTCATGCTGGACAGATGCGCGTTCAAACCTGGTGAGACTGTGCAGTTCAAGGCCGTTGTCTATAAAAACAAAGGATATGACTATTCTCCGGTGTCCGGCAAGAATGTGACCGTCATCATGCATGATGCCGAGGGAAATGAGACGGAAAAGCTGAAGCTCAATACGAATGAATTCGGTTCTGTCGCAGGTTCCTTCGATATTCCGACCGGGCTCAGGAACGGATTCTTCCGAATCTCTGTCATGGACGGAGGCGTATTGGTCGGCGATGCCGGATTCCGTGTGGATGAGTTCGTGCTTCCGAGCTTTGAGGTGCGATTCGAATCCAAAGACAGATTCTTTCTCGAGGGTGATACCGTGCGGATCAAGGCATGGGCCAACAGCTATTCCGGCCACTCTCTGGCATCTGCGAAGGTCTATGCGAAGGTCAGTCAGTCATACATGATTGCCGATGAGGAACTCGAGGTCGTGACAGTTGCTCCGGACGGCTCTTTCGAATTGGTGGCGAAGGATGTCAAGCAGGGCTATCACAGCGTCAGGGTCAAGGTCGTGGACAACACGGGAGAGACTCTTGAATTCGTTGATGCGTTCACTGTCATTCGCCGTCCTTCCGTGAATCTGGAGATCTCGAATGTTGTCGAAGCGTCACTTCGCAACGTCGTGGTGGGTGATGTCCTTACCGTCGGGACATACATGGACTATAGTCATCAGACCAAGACCGGCAATAATGCCGATGCGGACATTATCTATCGACTGCTCGATGAACAAGACAAAGTCGTCGGCGTGGGAACGCTACAGCTCGGGGAGAAGAAGGATGTGGATATCAAGGCGCTCAGGTCCGGACAATACAGGATTGAGGCCGAAATTACGGCGAAGAAAGCGGACGGAAGCGTGGTCTCAGGCAAGGACGTGGAAAGCTTCGTGAAGATTTCCGATGACGATACCGCGTTCAATGCCGACATCGAGAGCCTTTTCCGCGTGATAGGCAGCGGTGACGGACAGATGCTTCAGATGGCTGCCGGACAGGGTCCTGTATGGGCGTGCGTGGATTTCTTCGGACCAGGAAAGAAATTGCTCCGCTCGGAGCTCGTGAAGATAGAAAAGGGTGCAGTGGAGCGACTGGACATAAAGTATCCGGGTACATGGCCGTCTGTCGTCACGATGAATGTGTTCTATTTCAGAAATGGCCGAAGCGGACAGTACAGACATGAGTTCAGGCGTGCCGAAGATGAGGTCCGCCTGCCTCTTGCCGTGAGCCGTTTCACGGACGTTACCTCGCCTGCGACCAAATATGGCGCGACCCTTTCAAGCGCCGCAGGTGTGGAAGCACTTGTCTCCATATTCGACGAGTCCACCGAGGTCATATACCCAAACTACTGGTACGAGATCTATCTCCAGAAGCAGCCGGCTCCCTATGTTCCGTACCAGTCTTATTGTGGTTCTGCGGACCTTCATTATTACAGGGAGTTCGTTGAAGAAGAGGAGATGATGTCTGATGCTGCGGTAAATACCAAGGTCATGCGTGCAGCCAAGGCTGAGTCGGCAATGGTCCTCGATTCTGACGAGTACGACGGGTATACCGAGGATGATGAACCGGAGCACGTGGGTATGGTACGAGAGTCTTTTGCCAATACGATAGCGTTCCAGCCTTTCCTCCGCTCTGACAAGAACGGCAATATAAGCTTCGAATTCACGACTTCGGACAAGCTTTCAACCTATGTTATGGGCGTGTTCGTCCATGACAAGAGCATGCATAGCGCCGTGACGAGAAAGGAGTTCAGGGTGACCGTCCCTGTGAAGCTTTCTGTGATGGAACCTCAGTTCCTCTATGTCGGTGACAGATATGTGCTGAAGGCAAATCTGTCGAACTCAAGCGAACATCCTGTCAGCGGAAAGGTCTCTGCGTATGTATATACTACCGCGAAGCACGAGAACGCGAGTCCTGTCGCTTCTAGCTCGAAGTCTGTCACTCTTGAGGCGGGCGGAGCAGAAGGTGTCGACTTCGAGATCGATGTGCCTCAGGCAGAAGTCCTGGGACTAAAGCTGGTGTTCAGCGGCAATGAGGACGGCACTGCGATTTCAGACGGCCTCTTCGTCAGCGTGCCGGTTAAGCGCCCTTCGCAGACAATACGCGAGTCGCATTCGTCCATCGTCTTCGCAGGTCAGGATAGGGACGCGATCATCGCACACTTGCGCTCTCTCTTCGTGAATGTGCCTGCCGAGGCAGCCGTACTTTCGGAAAGGACTATCATGGACCTTATCCGCGAAGCCGTTCCGGAAAAGATATCGACAGAAGCCAAGGATGTAATCTCTCTCACCGAGTCCCTCTATGCGTCGGTAATCGCCGGGACTCTCGGAATGGAGAAGCTTGACGGTGGGATGCTTGATAAGATACTTGCATGCAGGAATGCGGACGGTGGATTCGGATGGTTCGAGGGAATGGACTCATCACCTGTCGTCACTGCCACCATACTCAAACGAGCTGCGGCCCTGGAGGATCGCGGACTTTCTCTCGGAATTGACGATGATGTCCTCGAGTCTGCGGTGAAGTACATAGATACGCAGATGCTCAAGGATAGGAAGAGGCCTTCATGGTGCGGCGGTATGTCGCTGGAGCAATATCTCCTCGTCCGCGCTCACTATGCGGATGTGAAGCTGGCTGCTCTGCCAAGCGCGGACTACAGAAAGGCCGTGAGCCAGTATCTCGTACCGAAGAATGGACGTGGCGTGAATGGTGCGATCCTTACGAAGGCTTATAGGATACGTACGCTCAGCCTGCTTACGGCTTCAGATGATGGATTGAGGCTTGCAAAGGCGATCGGCGTGCGTCTCTCTGCAGAGAAGAAGATGCTGCGCTCTCTCGAAGCGGATGTCGCATCTCTCCTGGAGTATGCTGTGGATCATCGTTCCGGCGGCAAATACTTCCCTAATGCGGTGATGCCGTTCAGAGGACTCATGGAAAGCGAGCTTCAGGCTCATGCCCTGCTCTGCGATATCTTCCGTGATTTCGGCTATGAGGAGCTCGCCGATGCGATCAGGATATGGATCATGGTGCAGAAGGAGACCCAGCAGTGGGATGTTGATCCTGCCTACATGGAAGCGCTATCGTCGGTGATGGACGGAAGCGAGGCGATGAAGGACATGCGCGTGCTGATTCTTTCCGGCGAAAATGAATTGCCATTCCAGCAGATCAGGTCCGCTGGAAATGGCTTCAAGGTTGAGGTTTTGTATAAGAGGGAGGACGGAAGTGTCCTCAAGTCTGGTGATGTTCTGTCTGTCGGGGACAAGATCGTTTCCGAAGTCAGAATCTGGAACGAAGAGAACCGCAGCTTCGTGCATGTCTGCGTACCTCGCCCTGCATCTCTCAGGCC